>DASSZB010000167.1:0-2180 GCA_035702935.1 Dehalococcoidia bacterium | reverse complement strand
CAGAGGAACGGCTTCTCCCACCTGCCGAGGACCTGCCAGGCGTTACGGTTGGGCTCCGACGCCGGGTCGTCGGGCTTAGTGGGCACCAGCAGGGGGAACTGCCGCGCTCCCTCCTTATAGCTGTCGTCCGGGAAGGGCGCGTTGTAAGCCTCGATAACCTCCGGAGACAGCGGCATGGCACAGCCGCCTTTGATGATGCCGCCAACGTGAAACTCCGGCGCCTCCTGGGAGTACTGCTGCCACCGCAGGAAGGCTTCGCCGGCCGGCATGTCGCCGGTGGGGAGGAAAGTATTCGCGGCGACTATGCGCGCGAAGCGGTCCGGGTCCTCCGCTGCGAGACGCAGTCCGATGAGCCCGCCCCAGTCCTGGCACACGAGGGTGACGTTCCGTAGGTCCGTCTGCTCGACGAAGGAACGCATCCAGTCAACGTGCCGCTGGTACGTGTAATCAGCCCGCTTCGCCGGCTTGTCGGAGCGGCCAAAGCCGACCAGGTCCGGCGCCACGGCGCGGAAGCCCGCGCCGGAGATGATGGGGATCATCTTCCGGTACAGGTAAGACCACGATGGCTCGCCGTGGAGCATCAGCACCGGCGCTGCGTCCCGAGGACCTTCGTCGACGTAGTGGACTCGCAGCGACCCGCCCTCGCCGTCAGGCACGTCGACGTAGTGCGGGGCGAAATTGTATCCGGGCAAACCGCGGAAGCGTTCGTCAGGCGTCCGCAGATAGTCCATTTTGGGCCTCCTACTATCTCGGTGGGATATTCAGGCCTCGCCGGCGCGGCGGCGGGCGAGCCAGTCGCTGATAAACGGATTGGCCTGCCGCTCGAACCCGATCTTCGTTTCGGACATGTGCCCAGGCAGGACAATGGTGTCGTCGGGCAGGGTGAGCAGTTTGTCGACGATGCTCTCCATCTCGAGGGCATAGTCTCCGCCGGGCAGGTCCGTGCGGCCGATCGAGCCCTGGAAAAGCGTGTCGCCGCTGAACAAGAGACCCTCGGTGTAATACGAGAGGCTGCCGGGCGTATGACCTGGTGTGTGCATAACCACCAGCTTCACGCCCTCGACTTCGATCTCATCCCCGTCCTCTGGGAAGAAGTCGGCGGCAGGCGGCGCCTCCACTTCCTGGCCGGTAAACATCAGCGCGCTGCGGGTTGCCTGGGCAGCGATCGCCGCCTCGTTGCGATGCATGTAGAACTTGGCGCCGGTCGCGGCCTGCACGCCGCGCACACCCAGGATGTGGTCAACGTGGGCGTGCGAGTTGGCGATGGCCTTGATGGTCACGCCCATGTCCCGGGCCATGGCCAGGATCTCCTCGTGCTGGTCGCCCGGGTCGATGCAGATGCCTTCGCCCGTGCGCCGGTTGCCGATGACCCAGCAGTTCTCCTGAAAGACACCGACGACGATGCCGCGCACGATCGTCTCGGAGACCCGGTCAGTCATGTGCGCAGTTTAGCAACGGGCAACAGCCAAAGGGAATTGAGTACGGCCGCGCATCACAGCCCCGCCAAGTGACAGGTGTCGTTCAGTCCCGTCACGACCGCCGCCGGCCCGAATTCGTTGCCACCGCTACTCAGATCTATGGTGGTGACCGAGGTGTTGTCGACAACGAACGGGATGGGGCGCCCGTAACCCCGGCCCAACGTCTCCATCACGTAAACGACGATGGGCCCGGCGTGCGTGATCACAGCTACGGCCTCATCCGAGCGGTGCCGCTCCGCGATGTCGCTTAGGGCCGCGCAGACACGGTCGCGGAAGTTGGCGCGGCCCTCCTCACCCGGGTAGCGCGGGAACTCCGAGGCGTTCCCGGTAAGGGCAGCAATGATCTCGGGCCTCTGATCGCGGATCTCCTGCCAGGTGAGTCCGGAAAGTTCCTCGCCGAAGTCGTATTCCTGCACCCGCGGTTCCGCGATGACGCCCAACCCGGCCGCTTTGGCGACCACATCGGCCGTATCGTAGGCGCGGCGGATCGGACTGGAGTAGACCGCCGACACCGGCCATTCCGACATTCGCTCGGCGAGCAACTCCGCCTGCCGTATGCCGCGTTCGGTCAGCGGAAACTCTTTTCGGCCCTGCAGGCGGCCCTCGTGGTTCCCCTGCGATTCCGCGTGTCTAATGAGTAGGAGCCGCATCAGCTCACCCGGGCCTTGCGTCCGCAGCTAGTGCACGTCCAGCGCTGATACT
>DASSZB010000048.1:0-2921 GCA_035702935.1 Dehalococcoidia bacterium | reverse complement strand
AAGCGGCGGACAAGATGCCGGTGTTCCAGGTCGTCGATGAGCTGGAGGTCTGCAACGGCGGCTGCACGCCCCAAGAGAACCAGTTCGCGCTGCGGGTAGCGCGGGCGCTGGGAAAGACGGGAATCGGCGCAAGCGACTGTCACTCCACGAACGGTGTGGGGTATTTCACGACAGTGTTCGAGGAGGAGATCCGCGACCAAGCGCACATGCTGGCGATGCTGCACTCCCGGCGCTTCTACGCTGCGCAGGGCCTCAGTACCGGGAACTTCCGGCCGTTCGTCGAGGAGCCGTTGCCCGCCAAGTGACTGCTGACATCCGCAGCGGGCACGTGGGGTGGATCCCCACGATAGAAAAGGCAAAAGTCATGGGGGGAGCGAGCCAACAGGCACTCCCGTTAGCAGCGTGGACGATGTAGACTCTGACTCTGACCTACCAGGAGGGCCCGCCCCATGAGCGCTCGCGAACTGACCCGCCGCCTCAGCCCTGAAGACGCCGCGTTTCTGTTTATGGATACCGATGCGTCTCCACAAAATATCGGCTCCATCGGCATCTTTGAAGGCGAGATATCGTACGACCGCTTTGTCGAAAATATCGAGTCCAAGCTCCACCTGATCCCGCGATACAGGCAGCGCGTGGTGTCCACGCCCCTGAGCCTAGCGCGTGCGACGTGGGAAGACGATCCGGATTTCGATATCCGGCGGCACGTCACAGAAACACGCCTGGAGGCGCCGGGATCGGACCGCCAGTTGATCGGGCTCGCCGCCAGGCTCTACGAAGGCAGGTTGGACCGGGAGCGCCCCCTCTGGGAGATAACCGTGGTCCATGGCCTGAGCGGAGGGCGCACAGGCGTCGTCGCCAAGGTGCACCACTGCCTGGTGGACGGTGTGGGCGGGGTGGAGATGCTGATGGTGGTGCTGGACGTATCGCCGGACCCGGCGCCGCCGCCCGCGCCAGAGGCGCCGGTGGAGCTTCGGCCGATCCCCTCCAAGCTGTCCCTCGCGGTGGACGCGCTGTTCGATAGCGCTGAGGAGCGGATAGACCGCTGGGCCGGCCTTCAGAGAGGGCTAATGGACCTCTTGATCGGTGGCGACTCGGAGGGCCTGCGAACCCTGGGCCGCGGCCTGCGCCGAGCGATCCCTTACTTCACTGTGCCCGTCAAGCGGGCCTTTTTCAACGGCGAGTTTTCGCCCAAGCGGCAGGTCTCGACCACGTCATTCTCGTTCGAGCAGGTGAGGGCAGTGCGTAAGGCGACCACGGGCACGGTGAACGACGTGGTGCTGGCAGTGGTGTCGCTGGCTTTCCGGGAGTATCTCCGCCGCCATGGGGAGTCACTGGAGGATAGGGAGCTCCGGGTATTGCTGCCGGTGAACGTCCGGCCGGAAGATGCCAGCGGGCAATGGGGAAACCACATCTCGATGCTGCTCGTAGAGCTGCCGCTGTACATGATAGACCCTGTGGAGGCACTGCAGACGATTGCGGAGCGGACGGAGCGACTAAAACAGGAGCACGCAGCGGACGGGATAGCGATGGCCGCGCAGGCCCTGCTGGGGCTGCCGACGCCTCTGCTGGCGCCGATGTCCATCATGCCGCCGCCGCGCAACAACGTGTCGAACATGGTGTGCACGAATGTGCCGGGGCCCATGATCCCGCTGTACACGGTGGGGCACCGGCTGCTGGAGCACTACGCGCTGGCGCCGCTGGGCTGGGAGATGGGGGTGGGCGTGGCGGTGACGAGCTACAACCAGCGGCTCTACGTGACGGTGCAATCGGACGCGGCGCTGGCCGACGACATGGACGACCTGCGCGACCTGCTGGACAAGGCGTACGCGAAGCTGTGCGCTGCAGCGGGCGTGGACGCCACGGCTGAGACGGCCCTGGACATCGGAGTTCCCCGAAAAGTGGCAGCCGCCTAGCGCCGCACGAGATAGTGAGGGGACCACGCCTCCCGCCGCCGCCGAGCCTGGAAAGGCCCGGCTACGGGATCTTGAACTAGGCGGTAGTCCCGGCGATGCCGAGCTCCTTCGCCACCGGCTTTAGGGACTCGATGACGAAGGCGATGTGCTCGTCGAGGTCGAGGCCCATGCGTTCGGCGCCCACGGTGATGTCCTCGCGGTTGACGGCGCGGGCGAAGCCCTTGTCTTTCATCTTCTTCCTGACGGCGGCGACATCCACCTCGTCGATGCTCTTGCTGGGCCGCACGAGGGCAACGGCGATGACGAAGCCGGTGAGTTCGTCAACGGCGTAGATGGCGCGGTCCATGTCGCCGGTGGGCTGGGCGCCGGTGTAGGGGGCGTGGCAGAGGACGGCGTGGATGATGTCGTCGGGGGCGCCACGCTGGCGGAGGATTTCGGCGCCTTTCAGCGGGTGATCCGGCGCGGTCGGATACATCTCGAAATCGAAATCGTGCAGAAGGCCGACGATGCCCCACTTCTCCTCGTCCCCGCCGAGTTTTCGGGCGTAGGCCTTCATGGCGGCCTCCACAGCGAGTGCGTGCTTGCGCAGGGGTTCGGTCTTCGTGTGTTCGCAGAGGATGTCCCAGGCTTCGGCTCGATTCATGGGGGATAGGTTAGCACAGCCGGTCTGAGTACTTGGGGATGGGAAACGGATAAACGGATGGCCGGGAACGGGGCGAGCCGGAGGCCTCACAGCGGATTTTGGAAAACGGATAAGCGGATGGGGAGGGTAACCGATTTTCGGGGCGCTGAGGGGTTCGGGGCTTGGTGGGACAGAGCTGAAGCTCTGTCCGTACGGGGTCGCCGATGGCCGGGGCGAGCGATTCTGCATGGGGTTGCAACGCGGCAGCATAACGCGTCGCGTTTCGCGGGCGGGAGAATCGCGGTATTATTGATGGGTAGCCTCCCGCAGTTTGGGCGGCTTTTTTGCCCTCAGACGTGGGGAACGCGCGTGGAAGGCGCGCGCCC
>DASSZB010000432.1:0-2274 GCA_035702935.1 Dehalococcoidia bacterium | reverse complement strand
CGATTCTGGGTTCGGGACGAGGCTGCGCAGGATCTCCTGGAAGGTGCGGTGGTTGCCCAGCGCTGTAAGGCCATCGGTGGCCGCCTGGGCGCGGGCTTCCAGCAGTTGCCGGTTGCGTTCGCGTAGTTCCATGTTGAAGAGAACGAGATCCGCTTCGCGCTGTTGCAGCCGCGCCGCCATGTCGTTCAGCGTGCCGGAGAGGTTGCGGAACTCGCGCGCTCCTCCCCCCGTCGTCCGGGCATCGAGGTCGCCTTCACCGATGCGGCGGGCCGTCGTCTCAAGCGCTGTTAGCGGGCTCACTATCGAACGGCTCACGAAGTAGGCGCCGATAATGGCTACCACGACTCCGGAGATGCCGGAGACGACGATCAGACCCAGGGCGCGGTCACCGGCCCTACCGGCGTCGTCTGCCGTCTCGGAGAGTTGGGCGATCTCGGAATTGGCGATGTCACCGAGGATGAGGCGAAACTGGCGGAAGCGGGGCACGATCTGCTCCACGGCCGCCTCTGCAGCGGCCTGCAGGCCCGCCTGCTTGAGGGCAATGATGTCGTCGACCGATCCTGCCAGCGGGGGGGCCGAAAGAGCCAGCTGCGTGAGGACAATTGCTTCGCTGGCATCCTCGCTGTCGGTCTCCGCCTGGGCGGCCTGTGTGATCTCTTCGACGGCGGCGGCTGTATTGGCGCGTATCTCAGGGACCAGCGTCTCGTCGCCTACCAATACGTAACGTTGGAGAAGGAGGGCGGCATTCCCGGCGTCTGACCTGGTGTCCTGGACAAGGGAAGCTACGCGGCTGTCCCCCTCCATGTGCGCCACGGCGGACTGATAGTCGCGGACCATGAGGGCGGACCCCACGAGCGAGGCTACGAGAATGAGCAGTGTGAGGCCGAATCCGGCAAGGACGCGGCTTTTTACGGACGGAACAGGCCTCAAATACGGGACCTTCTATATGTACCAAGGACGCTAAACTTCCAGATGTGCGCCGAGGGGCGGGCGTTACGTGGCCAACCTTGCGATTCCGTTACGTTGAAGAAAAGAGGAAGGGCACGAGATGTCTCGTGCCCTTCCCGCCCAGAAGGAGGTCGCCCGTGCGGCCGGCGGGGGCCCAATCCCGCTGACCGCGGTGGTTTTCAGGTGTTAGTAGCAGGTCTCAGGAGGACTCCTATCCGCATCCTGTTGTCGTGCCGCAGTTGTCGCAGCGGTAGCAGGTACCCGCGCGCGTCATGATCCAGCCACAGTTGGAGCACGGGGGAGCATCGGTCTGCGTGGTGTTGGCGATGTAGCCGCCGTTCCCATTCGTCGCGCCGTTGCCGTTCCCGTTCCCGTTCGGCTTGGTACCGTACTCCTGCGCCATCAGCTTTGCCTTGACCGCCGGCGAAAGGACTCCGAACTGCTCCTTTTCGTCCTCGCTCAGGAACTGGGAGGCGAGCCACCTAAAGATGTAGTCCACGATCGATTGCGCCACTGGTATCTCTGAATTCTCCGTACGCCCGGAAGGTTCGAACCGCATGTGCGAGAACTTGTTCACCAGGTCCCGGAGCGGCACGCCGTACTGGAGGGCAAGTGAGATGGAGGTGGCGAAAGCGTCCATCATGCCGGACAGTGTGCTGCCCTCCTTTGCCATCGTCACGAAGATCTCGCCCGGAGCCCCGTCCTCGTACATCCCCGCGTTGATGTACCCCTCGTGCCCCTCGATCGAGAACTTGTGTGTGAGCGACTGGCGTGTCGCGGGGAGACGGCGGCGGACCGGGGTGGCGGCTGTGGCCAGGGCATCGGCTGCGCGGCCGGAGTCATCCTTCCCTTCGGCTTCGCTCGGGGCATGCTTCGTGGAGAGGACCTGGGCCCGCTTGGAGCCGTCGCGGTAGATGGCCAGGGCCTTCAGTCCGTGCTTCCAGCCTTCGATGTACGCCTGCTCCACGTCGTCCACGCTGGCGTCCTCGGGCAGGTTGACCGTCTTGGAGATCGCGCCCGAGATGAACGGCTGGACGGCCCCCATCATCTTCACGTGGCCCATCCAGTGGATCGTCCGCTCGCCGTTCTGCGCCTTGAAGGCGCAATCGAAGACGGGCAGGTGTTCCTCCAGCAGGTCCGGCGCGCCCTCGATCGTGCCGTGCTCGTCGATGAAAGCGATGATGCGCTCGCGCTGCTCCTCGTCGTACCCCAGGGTCTGCAGGGCGCGGGGAACGGTGTTGTTCACAATCTTCATCAACCCGCCGCCAACGAGCGTCTTGTATTTCACGAGGGCGATGTCCGGCTCGATGCCCGTGGTGTCGCAGT
>DASSZB010000242.1:0-7562 GCA_035702935.1 Dehalococcoidia bacterium | reverse complement strand
TCGGCCATCACGCGCACGGCGTTGGGATGCAGCGCCTTCGGGTGGCTACCCGCGCTACGGGCTCGGATCGTACCGCCCGACTGATGCTCGAGGAGCGCTTCCGCCATCTGAGAGCGCGCGCTGTTTCCAGTGCAGAGGAAGAGCACGCTCGGTTTTCGCCGGGGTGCGCGCCCGTCCCCGATCCGCGAACCCGCCATGTCGAGGCGCAGGCCGGGTTGGAGAGCCGGGCCGACCGCACACAGCAAGTCGGCGCACCGGCGCAACTCGATGCGGTAATAGGTGTCGCGCCGGTCCGCAGAGCTGTGCCGGGCCGAGACGATCCCCGCGTTGCGGAGATTTGCCAGGTGGTAAGACACGAGATTCTGCGGCCTACCCACGAGCTCCGTCAGCTCGCTGACCTTGCGGTCGCTTCGCGCTAACTCTTGAAGCAGTCGCCAGCGTTGCTCATCAGCCAGCAGTTGAACAAAACGGGACGGTGATACGGTCGCTTCCTCAGTAACCATCTCCACCAGGTTACATCAAACAGAATTGATGCGTCAACTCCCCTTGATGCGTTTTTGTCGCTTTAATGGAAGCGCGCTCGTCATTGGCTGACGCGTGGCGCCGGGGTGGGTCGGGGCGTAGGGGCGCAGCAACCCACACACCCTCATCCGTATTCGGGACGCCTTTGGTGAGTTGCTGCGCCCCTACGGGCCCCACTCATTGACACGAGCGCCTCGCTTCGGTACCGTTCCGTTCAAGCGCGATTGCCGTTCCCGGCGGGACTCGCGCTCTTGGAAGGAATGCCGCTACGCTCTTTCCACCGCGTGGACTTCCCCGGTTGCGCGTGAGTAGGCGGCTGTTGGAACCACATGAAAGGAAACGCGATGACCTTTGAACCCGTGAAGCCCGCTGTCCACCACCCGCCGCTCAAGGTTGCCGACGACACCTGGCTGATCCAGCAGATGCAGGAGGCGGCCATCGGACCGCTGTTCGT
The DNA here is from genome assembly GCA_035702935.1 of Dehalococcoidia bacterium. Classification (GTDB taxonomy): domain Bacteria; phylum Chloroflexota; class Dehalococcoidia; order SM23-28-2; family RBG-16-64-32; genus DASSZB01. The sequence goes on along the minus strand of DASSZB010000242.1, from coordinate 6,586 downwards.
GTACCTCCACTCGCTCGTCATCAAGGGCCCGGAGCCAATCATCGTCGACACCGGGACGCCGGCGAACCGGGAGCAGTGGATGAAGGACGTCTTCTCGATCGTCGATCCCGGAGACGTCCGCTGGATCTTCCTCTCTCACGACGACGTCGACCACGCTGGCAACCTGGCGCCGGTCTTGGAGGCCTGCCCGAACGCGACGCTGGTCGTCACCTGGTTTCTCACCGAGCGCCACGGATGCGATTTCCATTTCCCCCTCGACCGGATGCGCTGGGTGAACGACGGCGACTCATGGCGCGCCGGCGACCGCACGCTGACCGCCATCACGCCGCCGTTGTTCGACTCGCCTGTCACGCGTGGACTGTACGACGACCGCACCGGCGTCTACTGGGCCGTGGACACTTTCGCCACGCCCCTGCCCGGCCCGATGAACGATATCAGTGAGCTGCCGGCTGAGCAGTGGAAGGGAGGGCTCGAGCTCTTCAACTGCATGAACAGCCCCTGGTTCAAACTGCTTGACGCCGACAAGTTCGAGCGCCACGTGGACCGCGTCCAGAAACTGGACATCGAGGTGATCGCGGCCTGCCACACGCCTGTGATCCGGCGGCCCCAGATCAGCCAGGCCTTCGACACCATCCGGAGGATCCCCTCGCTGGATCCGCCGCCGCAACCCACGCAGGTCGATCTCGAGGCGCTCATGCATGCCGTGGCGACCGGCCAGCAGTACGTCTGGGAGCCGCCCGCTCCCCCCAATTAACCCTGCGTGGCGTAGCTCCAGAGACCGTAACGCCCGGCCATCCACGTTTACCGCAGATGGCCGGGCGACTATTCCAGATGTTGGCCGGCTCTACTGGCCACCCCCGAGTGAGTGTTCAGCGGTGGCTGGTACGAGCTGCGGCGCGCGTGCCGGTCCACCCTCGACACGGAAATCGGGCAGCCACTTCAACCAGAAGGGCAGGTACCAGTTCCAGTCGCCGAGCAGCTCCATGCTCGCGGGGACCAGCACCATCCGGATGATCGTGGCGTCAACGATGATGGCCACTGCCAACCCGAACCCCACCTGCTGGAAGATCACCAGCTCACCCGAGGCCATCCCCGCGAACACTGCCACCATGATCAGGGCCGCGCCGGTGATGATGCCTCCCGTCTGCCGCAGCCCGTAGACCACGGAGGCAGTGTTCTGGCCGGTCTCGTCATAGCGCTCCTTGATCCGGCTCAGCAAGAAGACGTGGTAGTCCATGGAGAGCCCGAACAGGATGGCAAACAGGAAGAGCGGGAGCCAGGACTCGATAACAGGAGCCTCCCGGAAGCCCAGCAGCTCCGTGGCGACGCCCTTCTGGAAGACCAGCACCAGCAGACCGTACGCCGCGCCCACCGAAAGCAGGTTCAGGACCACTGCCTTCAGCGGGACCACGATAGAGTGGAACACGAGCATCAGCAGCACGAAGCTCAACCCCAGCACGAAGGCGAACACCAACGGCAGGTAATCCATCTGCGCCTGGACCGAATCCACGGTCTCGGCCGTCGGCCCGCCGACGACGACGTCAGCACTGCTGTCCGTGAATGCCGCAGGGATGTACTCGTTGCGCAGGCGCTTCAACGCGTTCTCTGACTCCGGACTCGAGAAGTCGCCCGGCATCGCCACCGTCAAGAGCGCGAGGTCCCCGCTCCGGTTCACTTCAAGCTCCGTGCCTCCGAAGAACCCGTCATCGTTCAGCGCCGCCTTCAGGCGGGCGATGCCGTCCTGGATTGCCGGCGAATTCACGTCGGGCGCCTCAATTACGACATCAGCCGTCAGCACGCCGTCCGAAAACTCCTTGTTCAGAACATCGAACGCGTGCCGCGAGTTGCTGTCGTCAGGCAGGGTCCCGATCCCAACGCTGCCAAGGTTGATCTCCAGCGCCGGCACTGCGATGGCGATAAGCAGGCCTCCGGACACCAGAACGCTGAGCACCGGCCGGGCTGAGACAACCCTGGCGATCAACCCCCAGTAACCGGTGCCTTCGCGCTCGCCCCGCCGCCCGATGAAGGGCAGGCTCAGCCAGTTGACGCGGTCGCCCAAGAGCGACAGCACGGCCGGGAGCAAGGTCAGCGCTGCCAGCAGCGTGCTTGCCACGACCAGCATGGCGCCGACCGCAAAGCTCTGGAAGACGGGGTCAGGCGTTATCAGCATGCCGCTCAACGCGATCGCCACAGCCATGGCGGAGAAGAAGACGGCGCGGCTGGCCGTCCCGCCGGCGACCGTGATCGCCTCCACCGTGGGCAGGCCCCGTCCGCGCTCTTCGCGGAAGCGGTGGACGATAAACAGTGAGTAGTCGATTCCCACCGCCAGGCCGATCATCGTGATGATGAACACCACGTAGTCGGACATTCCCATCATGTTGCTGACAAGCGCCGTTGCGCCGACAGCGACAAAGATGGACAGGAGCGCCACCACGATTGGCAGGCCCGTGGCGAACACTGCCCCAAACACGACCAGGAGCACGACCAGGGCCACAACGATGCCAATCAGTTCGCCCTGCGCCAGCGTCTCGTTCATCAGCGTGTTTATCTCGTTGCCCACGCTGCCAAATCCGACGGTAGTCACGCGGAAGCCATCAGTCCCGTCGACCGTCTTCACCACGTCCACCATGGGCTCGGCGTTGTCGGCGGCATCCTCCTCGTCTCCCTTGAGCACCACCGTCACGAGAGCGGTGTGCCCGTCCGCCGAGACCAGGCCCTCAGCGCCGTCCCGGTAGCTGGTCACTGATTCGACGTCGCCGAGCGCCTTGATCTGAGCGACGAGCGAGTCGACGAACGCCACGTAGGCCCCGTCGTCAAACGTTGAGTTAGCTGACTCGACGACTATGAACTCTTCCGGAGGTGTGTCCTCCCGGAGGCGTTCCTTGATCAGGTCGGCCGCCTCCGTCGCTTCCGTCCCCGCCGTGTCAGTGTTAGAAGAGATGTTCATGGTTCCGGCCGCGCCGAACGCCGCGACCAGCAGAAGCACCCAGAGGCCGAGTACCCGCCAGGGATGGCGTGCCGCCGCCCTGGTAATCCGGCCGGTGAAGCTGAGCGGGTCTGTCTCCCCGTTAGCCCCCTGGTTCTGCTTGCCTGTGTAGCGATCCATCACTTGCCTCCTATTACGCCTGTTTAGAAGTTCGTGCCGTCCTTGTCCGCCGGCTTTGTGTTCCTTCAATCGCTTGCCCCCTTCCGGTTTCCTGCTGCGCTGCGAATCGCGCTCACCAGCGCGTCGTCCATCTGCTGCTTGGCCACGAACGCCACGGCGCCGGCTGCCAGCGCGCTGTCCCTCGTGACTCGATCGTCGTGCATGGTCAGGATCACGACGGCGGTCCGCGGAGCACGGAAAGCCAGTTCCCGAGTCGCCGCGATACCATCCATGCCCGGCATGTTGACGTCCATCAGCACGACATCCGGGTCCAGGCGGTCTGCCAGGTCGACCGCTGTCGCTCCATCTGTCGCTTCGCCCACGACTGCGATATCGGCCTCGAGGGCCAACCGCATCCGTAGTCCGCGCAGAACGTTTGGTTCGTCGTCAACGAGCAGGACTTGTATGGATTTCATGACACCGGCAGTGTCTCGCACATCCGGGCACCCGAAATCGTGCGGCGGACGGGCCGCGGTCTGGTCTTGCGGCGGATAGGTGGTCTCCGCCTAAAGTCGGAGTCAGTGGCATAATGTGCGCGATATGGCGATTCGAGTGCTTATCGCGGACGATCATGCTGTGGTGCGCCAGGGGCTGCGGATGTTCCTCGCCCTGGATCCGGACTTGGAGGTCGTTGGTGATGCCGAGAACGGTTCAGAGGCCGTGCGCCTGGCGAAGGAGCTGCACCCCGATGTGGTCCTGATGGACATGCTTATGCCGGTCATGGATGGAGTGGCAGCCACCAGCGCGATCCGCCAGGCTCTCCCCGATACGGAGGTGATCGCCCTCACGAGCGTCCTCGACGATTCGTCGGTGGTCGGCGCCGTGAAGGCCGGCGCCATCGGGTACCTGTTGAAGGACACGAACGCCGACGAGCTCTGCCGCGCGATCAAGGCGGCGGCCGCTGGACAGGTGCAGCTCTCGCCCCAGGCGGCCGCGCGCCTCGTCCGCGAGGTGCGCGCTCCGGACGTCTCCATTCCGAACCTCAGCGAACGCGAGACAGAGGTGCTGCGGCTCATCGCGCGAGGTAAGGCCAACAAGGAGATCGCCGCCGAGCTTACGATCGGCGAAAAGACCGTCAAGACTCATGTGAGCAGCATCCTTAACAAGCTCGGTGTGCAGAGCAGGACCCAGGCGGCGATCTATGCCGCGCAGTCGGGACTTGTTCCGCCCGGGGACGCTTGAAGCGGGATTCGGTAGCATCTTTGGCCGGCAACGGGAAACGCTCCACCAGGGCCAAGAAGGCTGTCCCGCCCTCGCCCCCAGACGCGGAGGAGTTCGCCCGCCTGCTTGAGCAGGCCGAGCATCGGGAGCGGGAACTCGCCGCCCTGCTCGAGGTTTCACGAACGATTGCTTCGACGTTGGACCTGCGAGGAGTCCTGGGAGCGATCCTGGATCAGCTCGGCGCCATCACAGAGCACACGGGTGCGTCCATTTTGCTGGTCCGGGACGATGCGTTCGAGTTCGTCGAAGCCAGGTCAATCACAGGGACCAGGGCCCAGCCGGGGGCTCGCATACTGTTTGACGTCTCGCCCGTGTTGGCGGCGGCAATGAAGCAGGGGGAAACGGTAATCATCGACGATGTGAGGGCGGATGAGCCGATGGCTGCGGGCTATCGAGCAGTCATACGGTCCATCGGCGTGCCGGACCGGCCGCCTTTCAACGTCATCCGGTCGTGGATGTCCGTACCGCTCGCCCTGGAGGAGCGCGTCCTCGGCGCGCTGACGATCTCCTGGACGGCGCCTGCCTACTTCACCGCAGATCACGCCCGGCTGGCACGCGCGTTCGCGGACCAGGCCGTCGTGGCGATAGAGAACGCCCGCCTGTACGAAGAGGTGCACCGGCGGGCGAAGGAGACCGAAGCGCTCTTCCGCAGCGACGATCAGCTTTTTCGCTCGCTTGACCTCGATGCGGTGCTGCAGGCGCTGGTCGACGTGACGGTGGATGTCCTTGCTGTGGACGGGAGCATCGTGGCGACCTGGGATGCGGATGCTCGTGTTATGTCCCTCCGTGCCTGGCGAGACCTCGGCCAGTCCACGTTGGCCTATATTCGGAGCGTCTTTGATCGAAGGACGCAGAGCATGGACTCACCCGCGTTCATCGTCACGGAGGATATATCCCGGGCCCCGGCGCACCTGGTTCCTATCATGGAGTCAGAGGGACTTCGGTCCCTCATCGAGATTCCTGTTGTATCTCCGGATGGCCGGCCCCTCGGATTCTTCTCCGTCGGATACAGGACCGATCACCAGGTCGACGAAGCCGAAAAACGGCTGTTCACCGCCCTGGCGGAGCGGGCGGCCATCGCCATCAGCAATGCGGAGCTGCACGAGCGCGCTCGGCACGTCGCCTCGCTCGAGGAACGCCAGCGCCTGGCCCGCGAGCTGCACGATTCGGTTTCCCAGGCGCTGTACGGCATAGCGCTGGGCGCGCGGACCGCGCGGACCCTGCTTGACCGCGATCCACCAGCGGCCGTGGAGCCTGTGGAGTACGTCCTGTCCCTCGCGGAAACCGGCCTTGCCGAAATGCGCGCGCTCATCTTCGAGTTACGGCCCGAATCCCTGGAAACCGAAGGCCTGAACGGGGCCATTCGCAAGCAGGTCGATGCCGCTCGGGCAAGGCACGGCATCAAGGTCGATTTCTTGCCCTGCGACGAACCTGACCTGCCGCTGGCCGTCAAGGAGGCGGTCTACCGGATAGCCCAGGAGGCCCTGACAAACGTCGTCAAACACAGCGAGGCGACGCAGGTGCGCGTCACGCTCTCGTCAACAGGCGACGAACTGAAGCTCGAGGTCGCCGACGACGGCAAGGGTTTTGATACGGCCGGCGATTTCCCGGGCCACCTCGGCCTCAAGTCAATGCGAGAACGCGCGCAGAACTCGGGTGGCCGCCTGGAGATCGGCAGTCGGCCCGGTGCCGGCACCAGGATTGCCGCTATCTTCGCAGTCTAATCGCGAACCTCGAACGGTCTCGTTGCCACTAAAATGCGCCGGAGGAGGCCAGCCCGATGCCGACGCTTACCACGTTAATCATGAAATGGGCGACCATTCCCGGCCTGATCGATCCGGTGCGCTGGTAGGACCACGCGAACAAAATGCCGATAACGGTAAACGGGAGCACTGCGAAGAGCGATAGGTGCCCCACGGAAAACAAGACACCGCTCACGGCAGCCGCAGCCACCCAGCCCAAGTGCCCGCGCAGCCAGCCGAAGATGAACCCCCTGAAGAAGATCTCTTCTATCACGGGCGCCAGCAGGATCGCCCCGATGGCGACGACAATGAACGGCCCCGGATTATCGAATATCTCGTCCTGGGTGGGTTCTTCGATGCCGACCAGCCAGGCCGCACCTACGAATCCATAGATGATGGCCAGACCCGCGAGCCCCACGGTGCCGGCGAACCACCATGCGACGCCATCCGGTTTCCCAAGTCCAAGCGTGGCCCACGA
>DASSZB010000414.1:0-2040 GCA_035702935.1 Dehalococcoidia bacterium | reverse complement strand
TGACGCTTGTTCCAGGGACGAGGCCGAGGTCTTCCAGGGACTGCTTCGTGATCAGCGCGACGAGCGGGAACCCGGCGTCCAGCGTGACGCTGGCGTGGGGGCCGGCGGGTGTGATGCGGCGCACGGTCGCCGCAAGCTTGTTACGCGCGCTCGTCGGCAGCGCGCCCTCGGCGGGGCGCGCCAGGATGATGTCCTCCGGCCGCAGGCACACCAGCACCTCGTCTCCCGCCTGGCCGATCGCGTTTGCCTCGATAACCCGGCCGGAGACGTCGACGACGGCGATGCCGTCGGCGATTGCCTGCACGCGGCCGGGTGCGATCGTCTCGACGCCCACGAAGGTGGCCACGTCTTCGTGGGCCGGCGCCGCGAAGACGTCTGACGGCGTCCCCGCCTGGCGAAGGCGCCCGTCCATGAGGACGGCCACGCGGTCTCCCAACCGGAGCGCCTCCGAGCGGTCGTGGGTCACGAAGACGGTGGTTATGCGGCTGCCGCCCAGGATGTCGTCGAGGTCGTCGATGAGGGCGGCCCGCGTGGGCGCGTCGAGAGCGGCGAAGGGCTCGTCCAGGAAGAGGACCTCTGGCTCCAGCGCGAGCGCCCGCGCCAGGCTGGTGCGCTGGGCCTCGCCGCCGGAGAGAGTCCGGGCTGAACGCCGCGCCAGCTGCGCGATGCCGAAGCGTTCAAGCCATTCACCGGCACGCCTTCTCTGCTCCGGGCGTGACACGCCGCGAAGGCCCAGCCCGGCCCTCACGTTGTTCTCCACGCTCGTGTCCAGGAGCAGGGGCTCCTGGAAGACGACGGCCATCCGCCGCCGGTAGGGCAGCACGTTGCGCCCTACTGGTTCGCCATCGAACAGCACCTCCCCGTTCGCCGGTCTTTCGAGCAACGCGGCCACCTGCACGAGCGTGCTCTTGCCGGCGCCGTTCGGCCCCACCACGGCGAGCAATTCGCCGGGAAAGACGTCCAGTTCAGCGATTTCGAGAACGCGCCGGCGGCCACGGTTGACCGCGACGTCGCGCAGCGCCAGCTTCGCGCCGCTCACGACGAGGGCCGCCGCTGCTGGATGATCGTGAACGCGCCGATGACGCCGAAGATTACGGCCAGGAGGATGATGGCGAACGCCATCGCCGTCTCGAAATCGCCGCGGCTGACCTCCAGGACCATGGCGGAGGTGAGGGTGCGGGTGGACCCCTTGATGTTGCCGCCTACCATCATCGTGGCCCCGACCTCTGAGATGGCGGCCCCGAAGCCGGCGATGACTGCTGCCAGCAGGGCCAGGCGCGCCTCCCGGAAGAGTATGAGCGCTGCCTGCCAGGGCGATGCACCCAGCGCCAGCACCTGGAGGCGGAGGCGCGGGTGCAGGCTCTGCAGTCCGGCCGTGCTCAGCGCCGTGACGACGGGCGTGGCGATGACCGATTGGGCGAGGATGATGGCGGTAGGGCTGTAAAGGAGGCCCAGGCTCCCGAACGGTCCGGTGCGCCACAGCATGATGGAGACGACGAACCCGACCGCGACGGGCGGCAGCGCCATGCCCGCGTTGAATGCCGTGATCGCCATGGTCCTGCCGCGCAAGCCGACGAAGGCGAGGAACGCGGCGAAGCTGAAGCCCACCAGGACGGCAATGAGGGTCGCCGCGCCGGAGACGTACAGCGACAGGAACGTCACTTCGTAGACGTAGCCGTCACCCGTGAAGATGAGGTGAACTGCCTCCTTGAAGCCGTCCCAGATCAGGTCCATGGGCTATCCTATGGCGGCTTTCCGCTTCACCGCGATGGCGCGCCGCTAACGCTGTTGGCCAGCGGCACGAACAGCGCCTCGCCGTACTCCCCTTTTCCGAACACGGCGATGATGGCCTGCCCCGTAGCGCTCGTGACAAAGTCGGCCCAGGCGCGCGCCGCTTCGATGTTCACCCGGTCATGCTTTTCCGGGTTGACGAGCATGACGGTGTATACGTTCGGATTGTCTTCATCGGTCAGGAGCGCTTCCAGGGCAACTTTGTCGCGCACGGAGATAAAGGTCGAGCTGTCCACTAGGGTATACGCT
>DASSZB010000256.1:0-3640 GCA_035702935.1 Dehalococcoidia bacterium | reverse complement strand
CCATGACTTCGTGGTAAGCGGCGAACAGGCGGGTACTTTCCGCGAGGCTGTATGCGGGCCGGTTGACCAGCGCCCGGCGGAGACGATCGCTGTCCATGTGCGCGAACGGATGGCGCGCCGCCAGGGCCCGCGCCAGGTGCGATTTTCCGGCGCCGGGAGGGCCGCTCAACACCACGGCGGCAGGCTGTGCACCCGTCGCAATGGTATCGCCCAGCGCCTCTTCGAGAACCGCGGCGTCGCGCTCCAACAGTGTGGGCCGTTTGGCGCCGGTAGGAGGCTCCTCGGTCTCTTCCTCGGCGTAGTACGCGAGACCAAAGAAACCCGGCCCAGTGTGTACGCCCATCACCGGCGTGAACTCGGTGATAAGCAGCTCAGCAGGGGCCAGTTCGCTTCGGACGCGGTCAGCCAGCGCCTCCGCATTTCCCGGCGCGTTTGCGTGCATCACGGCGACATGCATCTTTTCCGGCCGCCCATAGCCGCGGCCGAGGAAGCCCACCAGTTCGTCCATGGCCCGGCCCTGCGTGCGCACGCGGGCGATGGAGCTCGGCTTTCCATCGCCAAAAGCCATAACCGGGTGGATGCGGAGGAGGGCGGCCGCCCAATGGACCACCCAGGGCACGCGGCCCCCCTTCGCCAGGAAGCGCAGGCTTTCCAGGGCGCCGGCCATCCGCGCTCGCCGGCCCACCGCCTGTGCGATGACGGCTACCTCGTCCACCGGCGCCCCGGCGCGGGCGGCCCTCGCGGCGGCCAGGACGGCGAAGCCTTGCGTCATGGCCAAGCCGCCGGTGTCGACGACATCCACCCGGAGGCCCGGGAGCTCCGTCACGGCGGCCTGCATGGCGTTGCGCGCCGCCTGGTAGGTTCCGCTGTATGCCGCCGAGAGGGTCAGGCAGAGCACAGCCGCAGCGCCTGTCTCCCGGGTGCGGCGAAAGACATCGAGGAACTCCCCGGAAGCGGGGGCGGATGTGGTGGGCGTGTGATCGGCGGCGGCCAGCTTCTCGTAGAACAAGGCGGGCGGCAGCTGTCCATCGCGGAATTGCTCGCCATCGAACTGGAAGTGGAGGGGCACAACGGTAATGCGATGGGCTTCGAGGAGATCGGGGGGGATGCACGCCGAGCTGTCGGTGACGATGGCGAGGCGCGGACTCACGCTATCAGGCGGCATATCTTGCACCAGTATAGATTCGTTGGCGGCTTGAGAGGGGGTATGCTATACTGCCGCTTAGACAACCTGCAAAGAAAGGCAAAGGGAAGCCGCGCAAAGGATGCTGACAAAGGAACAAACTACAGACATTACGGCGGGTAATCGCATCCACCCGACGGACACCGGTTCCACGGATGTACAGGTGGCACTGCTCACAGAGCGGATCAAGCAGCTCACGGAGCACATGCGGGCAAATCGCAAGGACCACCACTCCCAGCGCGGTCTCATGCAGCTTGTCGGACAGCGCCGCAGGTTGCTGCGATACCTCAGCCGGTCAGAACCGGCCCGGTACAAGGCGCTCATCTCTAAGCTTGGCCTCCGCAAGTAACTGCGGGGCCTTTTTCTATATCTAGCCGGCCACCGGCAGGACACCAGATGTCACGAGCCGTCCAAAGAGGACGCTATGGCTATTCGCATATGCAGTGGCGCTTCCAAGAAGGCGCGGCAGCTTTTCTCCTGCCTACAAGCATTTCACCCAGAGTGGTGTGGGAGGTTTTACCCTGATGTCAGAGGTTTTTGAACGCGAAATCGCGGGTCGAACCCTATCTATGGAGGTGGGGAAGCTCGCCGGTCTGGCCAACGGCGCCGTGACCGTGCGATACGGGGACACGGTTGTCCTCGTCACCGCCTGCATGAGCCAGACGCCGAGGGAAGGCATCGATTTCTTCCCCCTGACAGTCGACTTCGAGGAGCGGATGTACGCCGCCGGCAAGATCCCCGGTGGCTTCTTCAAGCGGGAGGGCCGCCCCAGCTCCGCGGGAATCCTGACGGCCCGCCTCACCGACAGGCCCCTGCGCCCGCTCTTCCCGAAGGGCATGCGCAACGACGTGCAGATCATTATCACAACCCTCTCCGCAGACCAGGAGAACGATCCGGACATCTTCTCCATCATCGGCGCTTCGGCCGCCCTTTCGATCTCGGACATCCCTTTCGCCGGCCCCGTCTCCGGTACTCGCATCGGCTACATCGACGACCAGTTCGTAGTCAACCCGACGTACGCCCAGCTCGATGACAGCAAGCTCGACATCGTCGTCGCCGGCACAAAGGACGCCATTGCGATGGTCGAGGCCGGCGCCAACCAGGTCTCTGAGGAGATACTGGTCCAGGCCCTGAAGCTTGCCCAGGAAGTGAACGCAGAGATCATCGCGCTGCAGGAGGAGATGGTGGCGCGCATTGGCAAGCCGAAGTCCCCGGTCATATCGACGGTCCTCCCCGAAGAAGTCAAGAACGAGGTCATCGAGTTCGCCAACTCCCGCGATTGGGACCTCATCGCCGCCGCCAAAGACGAGCGCGCAGACCTCATGCGGTCCGCAGAGCGGGAGGTCCTGGAGCACTTTGCCGACAAGCACGAGAAGGCACACCTCAAGGCTGCCCTGGATGAGCACATGAAGGCGCTGGTGCGCGGGAAGATCTTGAACGAAGGAGTCCGGCCCGACGGGCGGCACGCAACGGAGATCCGCCCGATCAGCACGGAGGTTGGTCTCATGCCGCGCACGCATGGCTCCGGCCTGTTCACGCGCGGTGAGACCCAGGCGCTCACCCTCCTCACGCTGGGATCGATGGGCGAGCAGCAGAGGGTGGACGGCCTCGAGCCGGAAGAGACGCGACGATTCCTCCACCACTACAACTTCCCGCCCTTTTCCGTGGGTGAGACCCGGCCTATGCGCGGGCCCAGCCGTCGAGACATTGGCCACGGCGCCCTCGCTGAGCGCGCGCTGTTCCCGATGGTCCCCGATGAGGAAGAATTCCCGTACACGATCCGCCTCGTCTCCGAGGTGCTATCGAGCAACGGCAGCTCGTCCATGGCCAGCACTTGCGGCAGCACGCTGGCCCTGATGGACGCCGGCGTTCCGATCAAGGCGGCGGTGGCCGGGGTCGCCATGGGCCTGATCAAGGGCGATGACGGCTACAAGGTGCTGACAGACATCGCCGGGATGGAGGACCACTTCGGCGACATGGACTTCAAGGTCGCCGGCTCGGCTGAGGGCATCACTGCCCTGCAGATGGACATCAAGATCAAGGGCATCACCTTCGAGATTATCGAGGAAGCCCTGCACCAGGCGCGCGAAGCCCGGCTGTTCATCCTTGGCAAGATGTTGGAGACGATCGCCGAGCCGAGAGCGGAGCTCTCGCCGTTGGCGCCGCGGATGTACCGCATCTCGATTGCCCAGGACAAGATCGGCGCGGTGATCGGCCCCGGCGGGCGCGTGATCCGCTCCATCATCGAGGAGACAGGCTGCTCGATTGACATCGAGGACGACGGCACCGTCTTCGTTGGCTCGCCGAACGAGGAGATGGCGCAGAAGGCGATCAGCATCATAGAGGGCCTGACCAAGGAAGTAGAAGTCGGTGAGATCTACACCGGCACTGTTACGCGACTCACGAACTTTGGGGCGTTCGTGGAGATCCTTCCCGGCAAGGATGGTCTCGTCCGCA
>DASSZB010000431.1:0-5021 GCA_035702935.1 Dehalococcoidia bacterium | reverse complement strand
CAGCCAACATCTTGAAGCCTTCCCTGGCCCGGGGTGAGCTGCAGTGCGTGGGCGCTACTACCCTGGACGACTACCGCAAGCACATCGAGAAAGACGCGGCGCTGGAGCGCAGGCTTCAGCCCATCATGGTGAACGAACCGTCGCTCGAAGATACGATTCTGATCCTGAAGGGCGTGAAGGCGCGCTACGAGGAGCACCACGGCCTCACCGTCACGGACGAGGCGCTGGAGGCTGCGGCTGAGCTGGCCTCACGCTACGTGCCGGACCGCTTCCTGCCCGACAAGGCCATCGACCTCGTGGATGAGGCGGCGTCCCGCGTACGTATCAAGCGCTCGTACGCGCCGCCGACCGCCCAGGATGCTGGGAAAGGACTGGATACCCTGCGCCGGGAGAAGGAAGAGGCCATCCAGGCCCAGCAATACGAATACGCAGCCGAGCTCCGCGACCGCGAGGTCAAGCTCCAGGAAAAGCTGGAGGGAATGGATACGGAGTGGCAGGCGGAGAGCGACGAGCACAAGCCCGAAGTGACGGCCGAGGACATCTGCGAAGTGGTGGCGATGTGGACCGGGATCCCGGTTACGCGTATCGCCTCTGAAGAGTCGCAGCGGCTGCTGCACATGGAAGAGGCACTGCACGAGCGGATCGTGGGCCAGGACGAGGCCATCCACAGCATCGCCAAGGCCGTCCGCCGCGCCCGCGCCGGGCTGAAAGACCCGCGCCGGCCCATCGGCGTGTTCATGTTCCTGGGACCGACGGGCGTCGGCAAGACCTTCCTGGCCAGGGTTCTGTCCGAGTTCATGTTTGGCAGCGAGGAATCAATGATCAAGCTGGACATGTCCGAGTTCATGGAGAAGCACAACGTCTCCAGGCTCATCGGCGCCCCTCCGGGCTACGTCGGCTACGAGGACGCCGGCCAGCTGACGGACACGGTACGACGCAAGTCCTACTGCCTGATCCTCCTGGACGAGATCGAGAAGGCGCACCCCGAAGTCTTCAACATGCTGCTGCAGATCTTCGATGACGGGCACCTCACGGACGCCAAGGGGCGTCGCGTGGACTTCCGGAACACGGTCATCATCATGACCTCCAATGTAGGGTCCGACCTGATCCGCAAGGAGACGAACCTGGGCTTCCAGGTGAAGCTGGAAGAGGCGGCCAAGCTGGCAGACCAGCACGCCAAGATGAAGGAAAAAGTGCTGCAGGCAATGAAGAACGTCTTCCGGCCGGAGTTCATCAACCGGTTGGACGCCACCGTCGTCTTCCACGCCCTGAGCAAGGAGAACATCCGCCAGATCGTGGAGAACGAGATCAAGGGCGTGGAGCGCCAGCTGACGGCCAAGGGCGTGAAGCTGGACATGACCGTCGAGGCGCTGGATTGGATCGGCGAGAAAGGTTACGACCCGGTGTTCGGAGCGCGACCCCTCCGCCGTGTGATCCAGAACGAGATCGAGGACCGGCTCTCGGAGGCGCTCCTGGAGGAGCGGTTCGCGTCTGGCGACACGGTGAAGGTGGACGTCCAAAACGACGAGATCGTGCTCACGAACATGTCGGAGCCGGCGTTGGCGTAGGCCCAATATCGACATAACGAGAGCCGTCCCGGAGGGACGGCTCTCTTGTTTTTGGCGGCCGGGTGCCCGTTCGACACGCAATTTTGTGGATACTGACGTTTGCCCGTTGGCGGGGCCGCCCGGCGCCTGCGAGAATGCGGGCATGGCGAGTCCCACCAGGCAGGCGCGTGCCGTGTTCTGCTGCGCTGAATGCGGGTACGAGAGTCCGAAGTGGCTGGGCCGCTGCCCGGAGTGCTCATGCTGGAACAGCTTTTCGGAGCAGACGCGGACACGTGGTCGCTCCAACGGCAAGGGCTCCGTGTCCCTGGCCGGCGCGGCGCCTGTGGAGATGGCGGCGCTCTCGGACGAGGATGAGCCCCGGACGCCTCTTGGCATCCCGGAGTTCGACCGTGTGCTCGGAGGCGGCATCGTGGCTGGCTCGCTGGTCCTGATTGGGGGCGACCCCGGGATCGGAAAATCCACCCTCTTGCTCCAGGTGGCCGGCCGGATGGCTCAGCTTGGTCGCGGCATCCTGTATGTCTCGGGCGAGGAGTCGGCCCGGCAGGTACGGATGAGGTCCGGGCGGTTGGGGCTGGCGGGTGAGCGGCTGTTCGTGCTGACGGAGACGAACCTGACGTTGGCATTGGCCCAGGCGGAGACGCTCTCGCCCGCACTCGTGGTTATTGACTCGATTCAGACGGTGTATAGCGAGTCTGCGGAGCAGGCGCCGGGGAGCATTGTGCAATTGCGGCAGTGCACGATGGAACTGATGCGGTGGGCGAAAGGTGCAGGCGTTCCTGTGGTCCTCGTGGGGCACGTGACCAAGGACGGGGACATCGCCGGCCCACGCCTGCTCGAGCATATCGTAGATGTCGTCCTGTACCTGGAAGGCGAGCGCTTCAGCAACTACCGGCTCCTGCGCGGCACCAAGAACCGCTTCGGCTCCATCGATGAGATAGGCGTGTTCGAGATGACGGCCGAGGGTATGCGGGGTGTGGATAACCCTTCAGAGCTGTTCATCTCGGAGCGCGCCGGTGAAGGGATCGGTTCCGTCGTGCTCCCAACCGTGGAAGGGAGCCGGCCGCTGCTGGTGGAAGTCCAGGCGCTGACCAGCCCCACAGTAACGCCGGTGCCGAGGCGGACGGCCAATGGCCTCGATATCAACCGCCTGCTCCTCGTGTCGGCGGTCCTCAGCCGGCGCCTGGGCGAAAGCCTGGGCCAGCAGGACATCATCACGTCTGTGGTAGGCGGCCTGAGGGTGGCGGAGCCGCCGGCCGACCTGGCAGTAGCGCTGGCCATCGTGTCGTCCCAGCGTGACCGGCCGGTACCGGGCGACCTTGTCGCCTTGGGTGAGGTCGGCCTGTCCGGTGAGCTGCGGTCCGTCGGTCAGTTGGACAGGCGGCTGGGCGAGGCGGCCCGCCTGGGATTCAAGCGCTGCGTGCTGCCTGAGGCGAACGTGAAGCGCGGCGTGGCGGTTTGCGGACTGGAACTGCTGCCGGCAGCGACATTACGGGATGGGGTGAGGCTGGCGCTCCAGTGAAATCCGCAGGGCCACGCCAGAGGGTGGGTGGCGCGTCACGCCCTCGCTCTGCGCGTGGGAAGCTGGACCGAATGGGACTGGTGCGTTCGCCGGGGATCAGCCCGAGTGCGGCGCCAGGCGCTGGTTCGTGGTAGACTGTACCGCTGAGTGGTTCCGATCGTGGCCACCGGCCAGCTGTTGCAGGAGGAATCATGCGCTCACCCGCCGGCGACGTGAGGTCTGCCGTTAAGAGCGAAGCTCACCCGTCCCTGTTCGACGCTCTCCCGTTAATCGCCATCTGCCTCCTGCCTGTGCTTCTATACCTCCCGTCCATGGGAAGCCCGTTTGAACGGGATGAAGGCGTCTACGCTACGGTAGCGCAGGGCCTGCTGAACGGGCAGGTGCCGTACCGTGACCTGTTCGACAACAAGCCGCCGCTTGTCTATGCCTGGTACGCGCTGAGCTTCACGCTGTTCGGCGAGCACGTGATGGCGCCGAGGATCCTCGCGGCCGTGTTGCTTTCGCTGACGACCCTGTCGCTGTTTGGCCAGGCGCGGATGGTGTTCCCGAAGCCCGTCGCCTACGTCGCGGCGGGCCTTTTCGGCCTGTCCACCGGGCTGCCATTCGTGGCGCTTCACGCCAACACGGAGGCCTACATGTTGCTGCCGCTCGTGACGTCGCTGGTGGCGTTCACGGTTGGCGTGCGGCGGGGCGGGATTCGCTGGTTCCTGCTGTCCGGAGCGCTGTGCGGCGCTGCGATGATGACGAAGCAGGTGGCGTTCTGGAACCTGGCAGCCCTGGTTGGCGTGGCCGTGGCTCTGCGTTGGAAGACGGACGGGTTCAGCTTCCGCACATTCCGCCCTTCAGCCTGTCTCATTGCGGGCGCGTCTGCGGCCGTCGGCCTGGTCGCTGTTCCGTTTGCACTGACAGGCTCCCTGGACGAGCTTTTCTACGCCAACGTGTCCTACAACTGGTTGTACGTTGGCGTGCTTTCGTACAGCGAGCGGATGGCCGACTTTGCCAGCGGGACGGCATATGTGGCCGCTATAGCAGCGCCCCTGGCCGGCGGGGCGATCTGGGGCTTCCTCACCCTGGTCCGCAGGCGGAAACAGCCGCTGGACTACTTGATCCTGGCGTGGGCGCTGGCTTCGGCGGCCGGCGTCGCCACCGGCGGCCGGTTCTTCCCGCACTACTTCCTGCACCTGATGCCGGCGGCGGCGGTGCTGACGGCCCTCGTGATCTACGAGCTAACGACGAAGCGCCGTATCGCGCCCATCGGCAGGCCGGCGATGGCTGTGGCGGCGCTGATGGTGATCGTCTCGCTGGGCACTATCGGCGTGATGTACCTGGCGCCGCGGGCGGCTGAGCAGCGCCTGGCGGAGTCTGTGGCGGAGCAGAAGGAGTGGGAGAGCAACAGCCGGCAACTGGGAGAGTACATCGCCGCCAGGACCACCCCCGAGGACGAAATCTTCAACTTCGGTCGCGAAGCCCAGATCTACTTCTACGCCGACCGCAGCCCGGCCGTGCGCTACTTCTCGGACTGGCCATTCTGGTGGGACGAGAGCACTCTCTACGGCACCATCAAGGCACTGCGCACGACCAAGCCGATGTACATCATCGACACTGCCCAGCCCCCGCTTTTCGAGGACTACGCGCAGTATCACCCGCCCGTCCTGATGCACCTGCTGGAAGAGGACTACGATTACGTCGGCCGGATGTACTTCGCCGACATCTACAAGCTGAAGCCGCAGCCTTAGCCGCGCTCAGAAATCTATCCGCTTGTGGCGGATGACCACGCTCTCGATAAGGCCGAGCGCCCCGAAGAGCATCACGAGCGAGCTTCCTCCCTGGCTGACGAAAGGCAATGGGATACCCGTCACCGGAAGCAGCCGGATGTTGACGGCGATGTTGATGAACGTCTGGAAGAGGATCATGATCACGATCCCGGTCGCGAT
>DASSZB010000380.1:0-2432 GCA_035702935.1 Dehalococcoidia bacterium | reverse complement strand
CCGTGGCCCATCGCCTTCCGGCCGAAGATCCAGCCGCCCACGATCATCCCCACCATCATCAGCGGACAAAGCAGCAGCAGCGCCACCACCGGTACACCTATCAACCACTCCATCTTGCTCCTTTCCCTGGCCCGCCCTTATGCGCTTTTCTTCCTGGCCCGAATGAACGCCAGCTGGTGCAACTTCTTGCCCTTTACTTCTTCGACAGCCTCGAAGCCGGCCGTCCGCATCATCGCCTGCAACTGCTCGGCGTAGTCGCGCGGCAGCTTATGCCCAAACAGGCCCATGAGGAACGTGAACGGCCCGTGGCCTCCCGCGATGTCGATCGCGATCAGGCGTCCGCCCGGCTTCAGGACCCGGAGCACCTGGCCAAGGCCCAGCGCCTTCACGTCATCCGGCAGGTGGTGCAGCATCAGGCTGCTCAGCACCACGTCGAACTCGCCATCCTCGAACGGCAGAGCCTCAATAGGCGCCACGCGGAAGTCAATCTCCACTCCCTGCTTCTGTGCCTTACCTTTTGCCACATCGATCATCTCCGGCGAGGCGTCGATGCCGGCAACTTTGCCCCCTTTGCCGACGGCCTTTGCCGCCGGGATCGTCAGGCTCCCCGGCCCGCAACCAACGTCCAGCACGCCCTCTCCGGGCTTGAGCTCGGCCACGGCGATGCTGTGCTTGCGGATAGCCGGCAGCTGCCCGAAGGACATCAGCCAGCCGGCCGCGTCGTACAGCGGCGCCCAGTGGCGGATCGTCCGGCCTTTGGTTTCCGGCGCCCTTACCTGGTCATGCGCATGCTTCGCACTGCCGTGAGACATGGGTGTCCTCCGTTCCATGCATTGAATGAATGGCCGCGCTAACCGTCTCGTGGTCCGCGCCGCCGGTTTCCGCGTGCCCGCCGTGAGAGGCGTGCGCCGCCGGCCCGAGGCCGCGGGACACCAGCATGTAGTTCACCGGCAGCACGGCTGTGAAGGCCACGGCCAGCGCGAAGGCCAGGCTGGCCCAGAACAGCGCGTCGAAAAGGCCCGCCTCCATGGCGCCGGGGATGACCATGATGATCGCGTTGTCCAGCAGCTCCATCACTACGATGGAGACGGTGTCAGCAGCGAACGCCACGCCTATGGCGGCGGACAGCGCAACTCCGCCGCGCAGGAGCGGGCCAATCGTCAGCGCATAGCCGAAGAAGAACGCCAGCACGACCGCCAGCGCAATCGTCTGGAAATCGCTGAGGCCCAGCACAGCGCCTATGCCAACGCCGAGCACCTCACCGATGGCACAGCCCGTCAGGCAGTGCACGGTCGCCGAGAACGTCGTCCGCATAATGCCGGGGTTAATCCATGAGAACATCGCGTCCCCTACCTTCCTACCTGTTCGCCAGCTCGTAGAGCTCGAGCAGCTCCGTGATCACCTGGTCCTCGCGCCCATCCTTGATGCCCTCGACCACACAGTGGTGCAGGTGCCCGTCCAGCATCATCCCTTCCATCTTCTCGATGGCGCGCCTGAT
Organism: Dehalococcoidia bacterium; assembly: GCA_035702935.1. Taxonomy (GTDB): domain Bacteria; phylum Chloroflexota; class Dehalococcoidia; order SM23-28-2; family RBG-16-64-32; genus DASSZB01. The sequence goes on along the minus strand of DASSZB010000380.1, from coordinate 934 downwards.
GGCGTAGGTCTGCTTGAGCACCTCCGGGCAGTACTTGTCCGCCTCGATCATGCCGCGCACGCCGTTCAGGTGCCCCTCGATGAAGCTGAGGCGCTTGAGGACGTCCGCGCGAACCGTGTCTTCCATAGAATCCTTCCTTCGTTACCCATACCCCCCCGGTGGGGGTCTACGGCCACGATACAGGCACTAATACTGGCCCGTCAAGTGACGCAGATCACACTTTGCCCGTGGTCTCGGCCTGCCCGAGGTACCGCGCGGGCCCGGAAAGGAACTCCCAGCTGCAGCCGCGGGAGCAGAAGTAGTACGCTACGCCCTCGTGCTCCACCCGGACGGCCCTTTCCATCTCTACGCCCATCCCGCAGACCGGGTCCCGCGCCAGCTTGCCAATGGCCCGCAACCGGCCGTCCTCCAGCCACAGCACACGGTCCGCCACCTCCCGTATCCGCTCGTCATGGCTGACCACGAGGACGGCTCTGTCGCCTTCGTCCGCTATCCGTCGCAGAAGTTGCATAACGTCATGGCCGTGTTTCGAGTCCAGGTTGGCCGTCGGCTCGTCAGCCAGCAGCAGCCGCGGCCCGTTGGCCAGCGCCCGGGCGATAGACACCCGCTGCTTCTCACCGCCCGAGAGATCCCGGCTCCGGAAATTCAGCCGGTGCCCGAGTCCCAGGGAGACGAGCAGCGCCGCAGCCTCGGCGCGCGCCCGGCCGCCGTTCTTGCCGCCGATGTTCAGCGCCAGCTCGACGTTCTCGCGGACGCTCAGGCTCTCCCACAAGTTGAACGACTGGAATACGAACCCAACTGTCCCCCGGCGTACCGCCGTGAGATGCGATTCATCCAGCCCGCCGATTTCTATCCCTCCGATCCGGACCGATCCTGACGTGGGGCGAAGCAGTCCGCCGACCATCGTCAGGAGCGTGGTCTTGCCGGACCCTGA
>DASSZB010000374.1:0-2242 GCA_035702935.1 Dehalococcoidia bacterium | reverse complement strand
ATATCGGACGGGGCCAGCCTGAACTGCAGCAAATAAGACCTGCCCGCGACAGCCGAGATCGTTGCGGCCCGGTCCGACCGAACGATAACAACGAGAAAGGAAACACGACCATGAAACTTACGACCAACACGCAGGTCTCCGTCGACGGTGTGGTGCAGGCAAACGGTGGAAGGAACGAGGACTTCGACCCCGGAATGGAGCGCGGCGGATGGGCCAGGCCGCTGTTCGACAGCGAGTCCATGGCATTCGTCAACGAGTTCTACCAGCGCGCGGACGCGTTCCTATTCGGCCGGCGGACCTACGAGCTCTTTGCCGGTTATTGGGGAGTGATGGATCCAGGCAGCGGCCCCATCGCAGATGCGCTGAACTCGCAGCCCAAGTACGTAGCATCGAACACCCTCGCCGATCCGGAATGGGCCGACACGACCGTCCTCTCCGGAGACGTCGAAGCGGCCGTCCGCGAGCTGAAAGCCAAGGCGGGCGGCGAGCTGCAGGTGCACGGCAGCGGCACATTCGTCCGATGGTTGCTCGAAAACGAGCTCGTCGACGAGATCACCCTGCTGGTCTGTCCGGTGATCGTTGGGCAGGGCACGCGGCTATTCCCCGATACCGGCCCTGACATAGCGCTTGAACTGGTCGACTCGCGAGCCTGCCCGAAGGGTATAACGATCCAGATCTACCGGCCCACCGGGCGCCCGCAGTACGCAACGTAACGACGGACTTGGCACCATAACCCTTCCGCCCTGGGAATTGCTGCGGGGATCGCCGCGGCGGACGATGCGGCCATGACCAACACCGCGGCGGTCATCGGCCGGTTCAGCGCTACCTTCCTCGAGCAGGCACCCGAAAAGCTTGCGCGGCTACCACTGGACGAACATCGGCATCACTACGTGGACGTAGCTGTCGGCCGTGCCCAGGGGGCGGATGACGCCGGGACTGGAGGGGCTGGTCGTCTCCAGCGCCACGCTCTCGGCGTCGAGGACGCTGAGGACGTCCTGCAGGTACTTGCTGTTGAAGGCGATCTTCGCGGATTCGCCCTCCACCTTCGCGTCCATCTTGCCCTCGTGGTTGCCGATCTCCTCTGCCCTGGCGGAGATGGTCAGGGTGCCGGATGCGCCGTCCGCGGGCTCTACCTGGACGCGGACGATGCCGGCGCCGTCGCGGGCGAAGATACCGGCTATGCGGGTCTCCTGCAGGAACTGCTTCATGTCGATCGTTGCCCGGGTGGTGAAGGAGTGGGGGATGAGCTGGCTGTAGTTGGGGAAAGTTCCCTGGATGAGGGTGGCCACCAGTTCCACGGACTTCATGCGGAAGAGGATCTGCGAACGGGCGGCGTTGAAAGCCATCTCCACCGGTTCGTCGTCGTCTCCGATGAGGCGGACGACCTCGCGCAGAGCGCGGGCAGGGATGATGACCTCGACGCGCTCGGCCACTTCCTGCTTGAGGGGGAGCTTGTGCACGGCGAGCCGGAACCCGTCGGCCGCGGCAAGGGTGAGCTCGTCGCCCTCGGCCAGCGTATGGATGCCCGTGAGGACGGGGCGGGTGTCGTCCGCGGCGGCGGCGAACTCCACCTGGGAAACCGCGCGCTTGAACTGCTTCGGCTCGAGTTTCAGGACCAGCCCGTCCTCGACGGACGGCACCGGCGGGAAGTCATCGGCGGCGCCGCCGGCCATGTTGGCTTCGTTGCGGGCGCAGGCGATGTGGAGCTGGCGGCCGCGGTCGCCGACGGAGAGGTCTACTTTCTCGTTGGGCAGCGAACTAACGAAATCCGTGAGGAGCCGCGCCGGTACGGTGATTGACCCTTCTTCCTCGACCGTGGCGCCGATCCAGCAAGTCGTGGCGATCATGAGGTCGGTGGCGACGAGTTTAAGGCGGCCCTGATCCGTCGCCATGAGCACGTGCGAGGCCTGCGGCAGCGTGGTCCGGACGGGGACGGCGCGCTGGACGATGGAGAGGCCCTTGTTGAGGTTATCCTGCAGGGACGATACTTTCATTCCGCTCACCTAAGTAATCAGATTAGGGGTTTCCCGGAGGTCGCCAGTAGTATAGCGGAGGACGGAAACAGTGGCTAGTAGTTAGTTGTTAGTGCATTTCTGGCGGTTAGTTGCTAGCGCGGGAGGGCGGCCAGGGAGGCGCTGGCGGCTTCGATGGTGCGAAGGATGTCTTCCCCGGTGTGGGCGGCTGAGACGAACATAGCCTCGAACTGTGATGGCGCCAGGAAGACGCCGCGGTCCAGCATGCC
>DASSZB010000364.1:0-3361 GCA_035702935.1 Dehalococcoidia bacterium | reverse complement strand
GCCGGGTGTCTTCGGCCAGGCCGGCGTGGAGCACATGCGCAAGTACGGCACCACCCAGGAGCAGTTCGCCAAGGTCGCGGTCAAGAACCACGAGCACGGCGTGCACAACCCGTACGCGCAGTACCAGAAAGAGACGCCGCTCGAGGAAGTGCTGACGGCCAGGGTCGTCTCCTGGCCCAACACCCTCTACATGTGCTGCCCCACCGGTGACGGCGCCGCTGCCATCGTCCTCATGTCCGCGGAGAAGGCGAAGCAGTTCACGTCGCAGCCCCTGTGGGTGGCCGCATCCGTCCTGACCTCAGACCCTTACGCTCCCCGCAACCCCACCATGTTCGACATCAACACGGTGACCCGCCTGGCCGCCAAAGAGGCGTACCAGAAGGCCGGTATCGGCCCCGAGGACCTCAGCCAGGTGGAACTGCACGACTGCTTCGCCACCGCCGAGATCCTGCACTACGAGAACCTCGGCCTGTGCGCTGACGGCGAGGCCGGCAGGATGATCGACGAGAAGGAGACCTACATCGGCGGCCGGATCCCGGTCAACGCCAGCGGCGGCCTGCTTTCCAAGGGCCACCCCCTGGGCGCCACCGGCGTCGCCAACATCGTCGAGATCGTCTGGCACCTGCGGGGCCAGGCCGGCGCCCGCCAGGTAGAGGGCTCCAAGGTGGGCCTGGCCCACGTTATCGGCCTGGGCTCCGCCTGCACAATCAACATCATCAAGAAATAGACTAGAATAGTACGGGAGACAGGAGAGGGCCTGGGTCCTGCGCGTGCAGGGTCCGGCCCTCTTAACAAAACGGGGGAAAGGTAAATGGGGGGCCAGGCGCCATCCGTAGGGACGGCGAATCCAGAAGACGGCCGCAGCCGTTCAGCGGCGGCGGCACATCTCGCCCGGAAGTTGCGGAACTGACATGGAGATAACGTTCCTGGGCTCCGGAAACGCCTTCGCCGCCGGCGGGCGCTACTGGAGTTCCTTCCTCGTAGACCGGCGGTGTCTTTTCGACGCCCCGCCGACTCTCCTGGCTCACCTCAAGCGGCTCTCCGTTGACCTTCCCGAACTCGAGACGGTATTTCTTACGCACCAGCACGCGGACCACTTCGTTGGCCTGCCTTTCTTGATGCTGGAGTATCTCTACATGACCAAGCGCGCGAAAGACCTCTACATCGTGGGCCCGCCCGGCGTCGAAGAGTGGATGGAAGACTTCGCCAACCGCTGTTATCCGGAACTCCGCAGCAAGGAAGCGGGCTACCGCCGGATCTACGTGGAGGCGAAGCCCAACCAGGAGCTGACGGCGGGGTCCGTTACTTTCCAGGCCATCCCCATGAACCATGTGAAGCACAGCATGAACGCCTTTGGGTACAAGGCCCGCATCGGAGACAAGACTGTCGCCTACACGGGCGACACGATGTACTGCGATGAGATATACGAGTTGGGTGACGGCGCGGATGTGCTGGTGGTGGACTGCACGTACACTGAGGGCAGCGGCCCCGAGCACATGGGCCTGGATGACGTCAAGGTCATCCGTGGACGGCTCTCGCCGGCCACGACGATGGTCCTGACCCACATGTCGGGAACTCCCGTGCTGAACGGCCTGGCGGGCACGCTCGTGGCGGACGACCTGAAGACGTTCCGGTTTTAGCCGGAAATCCTGGCAGAGGCGATAGCGATTCCAGCCAACACTCAGACCGTCGCAGTGCTGGGCGCCGGCAACATGGGCACCGCGCTCGCCCACGTCATCGCTTCCAACGGCCACAGCGTTCGCGTCTGGAGCATCGAAGAGGACGTCCTCGAGGAGGTCCGGGACAGCCGGCGCAACACGAAGTACCTCGAAGGTATCCTCCTGCACGCCGGGATCACCGCCGTCTGGGGCCTTCCCGCCGCGATCAAGGATGCAGACCTCATCATCGTCAGCGTGCCCTCACAGGTCGTGCCTTCGGTGGCCCGGGAAGTCGCTCCGCACGTCAAACGCGGCCAGACCGTGCTCAACGTTGCCAAGGGGCTGCAGGGCGGCACAAACCGACGCATGAGCGAGGTGCTCGCTGCCGAGATGCCACAGCTCGGAGGCAGCATCGGCAGCATGGGCGGCCCGGCGATCGCCATCGAGATGGCCCGCGGCGTGCCCATGGCCGTGGTGGCCGGCTTCACCGACAAAAGTGCCTGCGGCCGGGTCCAGGCCACGATCCAGGGCGAACACCTGAAGGTGGAGACGACAACGGACCTGGTGGGGCTGGAGCTGTGCGCGACCCTCAAGAACGTGTACGCCATCGCCCTCGGAATCTGCGACGGCATGGGATACGGCACCAACACCAAGGCGTTCGTCGCCACGCTCGCCGTGCACGAGATGGCCCGCATCTGCGGGGCGCTGGGCGGACGCGGCGAAACTGTGTTCGGACTGGCGGGCCTTGGCGACCTGCTGACCACCGGGTTCAGCGAACACAGCCGCAACCGCACGCTGGGCGAGAAGATGGGCAGCGCCGGCAACTGGGGCGCCTTCCTGCGGGGCAACACCGTCGAGGGGGTGGGTGCGTGCCGCGCCATCCACGAGCTGATCGAGGACCGGGGCCTGGACGTGCACCTCGCTGATACCCTGCACGAAATACTCTGCCAGGAGCGCCCGGCCCCCGAGGGTATGAGGCACTTCTTAAGCAGCTTCAGCTATTGATGCGAGCCTGGGCGAAGAGGCGCCAAGAGGCGCCCGTCACGCCGTCGCCTCGTCCATGGCGTCGTCCAGCGTGTGCCAGGCAAGAGTCGCGCACTTCACGCGCACCGGGAACTTGCGGACGCCGGTGAGGGCCTCCAGGTCACCCAGTTCGTCGGGGTCGAAGTCGTCTGACCCGCGCATGACCGACGTGAACGTCTGAATCAGGTGCTTGACGTCTTTCAGGCGCTTGCCCTGGACGGCCTCTGTCATCATCGAGGCGGATGACTGGCTGATCGAGCAGCCCGAGCCCACGTAGGCCACGTCCTCTATCACTCCGTCGCGCACCGTCAGCTCGACCGTAACCTCGTCACCGCAGAGCGGGTTGTAGCCTTCCTTCGTGGCCGTTGGCTTCGCGAGATGGCCGCGGTGGCGGGGGCTGCGGTAGTGGTCGAGGATTATGTCACGGTACAGCTCATCGAGCTGTGCTTCTTGCTGCCGGTAGTCGTCCTTGTCGGTCATGTGCTTTAGTCCACCGGGCTAAGAGCCCGGCCTATGTTTCCCCTACGGAACGTCGTCGCGGAAGAATTCGCGCGCGGCCTGCAGCGCCTCCACGAGGACATCGACCTCTTCGAGGGTATTGTACAGGTAGAAGCTGGCCCGCGCCGTTCCCGAAACGCCGAGCTGCCGCATCAGCGGTTGGGTGCAGTGATGCCCTGCGC
>DASSZB010000320.1:0-2864 GCA_035702935.1 Dehalococcoidia bacterium | reverse complement strand
CGCGACATCCGGTGTTTCGATGGGCAGCCAGCCCTTCGAGTTGTCCAGCGTCATCGTGACCTCGACCTTCTCGGAGCGCTGGCGCTTCGCGGAGCCGGCGTAGATTATGTCGTCCAGTTTCTTGGCCCTCAGCAGGCGGCCAGACTGCTCGCCCAGCACCCAGCGCAGGGCGTCCGCGATGTTCGACTTGCCGGACCCGTTGGGCCCGACGATGGCCGTGATGCCCGTGCCGAACTCAAACGTGGTCCGGGAAGCGAAGCTCTTGAAGCCGTAAAGGTCTAGCCGTTTTAGAAACACAGGGGCGACCGTCAGTTGGTGGCGGCGAGAGTCTCCAGGGCCTGGCGGGCGGCGTTCAGCTCAGCCTGCTTCTTGTTGCGACCCTGTCCCTGCCCGACGACTTGATTTCCCACCAGTACCTCCACTGTGAACAGTTTCGCGTGATCGGGTCCCTCTGATGACCGCAGCCGGTACTCCGGGATCTGGTGCCAGCGTGTCTGGGCCACGTGCTGCAGTTCAGACTTGCTATCGGCGGTGACCCCCTGGGCGGCGATCTGCTCAAAATCCGGTTTCAGCAGTTTCAGGACGAGCTTCCTGGCTCCGGCCATCCCCGCGTCCAGGAACGCCGCGCCGATAAGCGCTTCCAGGGCTGCGGCCAGGTTGGACGGCCGCGCCCGGCCGCCGGACATCTCCTCGCCGCGTCCCAGCACAAGGTAGTCTCCCAGGTCGATGCGTCCGGCGACGGCGGCCAGCGCGTCCCAGCGCACGAGGATGGCCCGGAGCTGGCTGAGGTGCCCCTCGCTCAGGCCGGGGTAGTCGCGGTAGAGCTTGTCAGACACGATGAGACCGAGGACCGCATCACCCAGGAACTCCATGCGCTCGTTGGATTCCACGCTCTCGCCGGCTTCATTAAGGTAGGAGCGATGGTACATTGCCTGCTGCAAGAGGCCAGTGTCCTTGAAGGCGAAGCCGAGGGCACGCGACAGGTCTGTCGCCGGGCGTGCCTTGGAGATCGAGTTGAGCCTAACCATAGCGTCTAAAGTGTGCCCCCGATGAATAGAGCCGCGCTACGGCGGCTCTGCGGCTCGGAGGACTTGAAACCCATGATATGGACGGCCCAAAAGCGTTGTCAAGGAAGAACGTTACAATAAAGACGGCACATGTGGAAAAACCCAAAACTTATCGATAAATGGTTCAGGACGCTGCCACCCGGCGCCAGACACGCCGTGCGCTCCCTTGTTCACCTCGCGGAGGCTCGAAAAACCCCCTTGTTTCTTGTGGGCGGGCCGCTCCGTGACCTGCTCCTGGGACAGGCCTCCCTTGACGTAGACATCGTGGTTGAGGGGGACGGCATCGGTTTGGCCCGCGATCTCGCCGATGGCCTCGGCACGCGGCCACGCGTCCACCCTGCCTTCGGGACGGCGACGATCACCGGGGACCACTGGCACATCGATATCGCCACGGCACGGCGGGAAACCTACCGGCGCCCCGGTGCCCTGCCCGACGTCATCCCTGCCACGGTGGACGCCGACCTTGGGCGTCGCGATTTCACCATCAACGCCATGGCCCTGCGCCTGGACGGCCCCGACGCCGGCACGCTCCTCGATCCGCTGGACGGCGAAGCCGACCTGCGCGCAGGCGTGATCCGAGCCCTCCACGAAGGGAGCTTCCAGGACGATGCCACCCGCATCCTGCGGGCCGCTCGCTACCGGGCGCGCTTCCGGTTTCAGATGGAGCCGAAGACGCTCGCCTGGCTCCGGCGCGACACCTCCTGTCTCCAGGCCATCAGCGGGGCCCGCCTGCACCGCGAGTTCGCCCGGCTTTTCCGGGAGGCGGAGCCGGAGCTTGCGCTCTCATCACTCGAAGAAACCGGCGCCCTGGCCGCGGTCCACCCCGGACTGTCCTTCCCGCTGGAGCGGGCGGCCGCGCTCGGCTGGCTCCGCTTCGCGCACCCCCACGGACTGGCAACCGCGTGCTGGCCGCTCCTGGCCGCCGCGGCTACTCCGGGCCAGGCGTCCGGGGTGGCCGGCCGAGTCGCCCTTACGAAGACCCAGGCACTGGCCGTCGAGGCGATGCCGAGGCTGCGGGAACTCGCCGGCGCGCTTAAATCCCCGTCGATTCGCCGCAGCGACCTTGTCGACATGCTGGCGCCCTTCCTGGCGTCCGCTCTCTGGGCGTTTGCCGCCGTCGAGGGCGGGCCGGCGCGCGACCGCTGCCTGGACTACCTGGAGCGCGCCCGCCACCTTAAGCCGACCCTGCGAGGCGATGACGTGATCGCTCTCGGCGTCCCCCGCGGTCCGGAGGTTGGCCAGGCGCTGCGCCGCCTGAAGAAGGCTAAGCTCAACGGCGAAGTCAAGACGCGGCGGGACGAAGAGCGCTTGGTGCGCGGCCTGCTGGCAGGGGCGCCCGCCCGATGACAGATGCTGTGACGTGCGCCGTGTGCGGCGAGCCGGCGGACGAGGACAGGTCGCAGATCTGCAACAACTGCGAAGGCCGCTTCCACCTCAGGCTACGGGAGGATACTGACGGCAAAGACTGCGGCGAGGTCTGGATCAACGAGCAGTACATGTCGCTGGAGTTCGCCTGCTTCAACTGCCTGGGAACGTCGCCGTCCACGCCCGGCGCTGAGCCGCCCGTCGGGCGCGGGCACTAGACCGGTGTCATCCTGAGCCGCACACCGGTTGCCCAACAGCTAGACGCACCTTGGCGAAGGGATCTGGCGGGGTGGCGGGAGTGAACGGCGCTCGCTAACTCCCTTCCCCGAACCGTGCAAGCAGCGCCGCTATCGCCTTCGTCCCCCGCAGGAAGTCCTCTATGCGGATGTTCTCGTTCGGCGCCCTTACCCGCTCACCCTGAGCCTGTCGAAG
>DASSZB010000294.1:0-4037 GCA_035702935.1 Dehalococcoidia bacterium | reverse complement strand
CACTCGGCGAAACCGGTGCGGGAGGAGGACTACACGCTGGAGGCGATGGCCGACGATGTCCATGCGCTGCTCCAGCACCTGGGCGTGCGTGAGTGCTACCTGGCGGGGCACTCAATGGGCGGGATGGTCTCGCAGCACCTCGTGCTGGACCACCCGGAGCTGGTGCGGGCGCTGGTGCTGGTGGACACAGCCGCCGAGATCCCTCGCGGCCTGGTGACCAAGGAGCGGCTCGCTGAGCGAGAACGGCTCGTGGCCATCGCCCAGGAGCAGGGAATGGAGGCAGTGTTCGATGAACAATTGAGGGTGAACCCGCTGCGCGAACGGATCGAGTCGAATCCGGAGTTCCTGCGAACTTGGCGGGAACAGTTCTTGATGACCTCCAGGGAGGCGTATACGTACGGCGCCCGCGGCATGGCCACGCGCCAGCCGCTCGTGGGCGAACTGCACCGCGTCGGGATATCGACGCTGGTCATCTGTGGCGAGAACGACCAGCCGTTCCTGGACGCCTCGCGGAAAATGCACGAGGCGATCGCGGGCAGCCGGCTGGAGATCATCCAGGGCGCGGGCCATTCGCCGCAGATAGAGGCTCCCGCAGCGTTTAACGCGCTAATCATGGAGTTTCTGTCGGAAGTACACGACACAGCCGCTGCCTGATGGTGTACGACATCGAGGAAGTCCGGCGGAAGTACATCGGGTTCGAGACGGCGAAGTCGAAGGGCCGGTACCCCGTGGAATACGACCCCATCCGCCGGCACTGCCACATGGTGGACGACAACAACCCGCTGTTCACCGATCCCGCCTACGCGCAGCAGACCTCGCACGGGGCTGTGCTGGCGCCGCCCTCGGGATGGCTGGCTCTGTACTTCGCGAGCCTGGGGCCCTGGCCGGCGGTATTCGAGCCGCTCTTTCCGATCGTGCCGACGCCCGGAAAACGGATCGTCAACATGAGCCAGGAGGTGGAGTGGTCCGCCCGCGTCAAGGTGGGGGACCACCTGTCGGTCAAGCGGCGGGTGGCGGACGTGTTCCAGAAGGGGATATCGATCGACCCCGAGGCTGTGTGGATCGTGGCCGAGGCCGAGATCATGAACCAGCGAAACGAGTTGGTCTGCGTAATCCGGAACACGCTGCTGACGCACCGGACGCCGGAGGAGGTGGGCGCGGTCGCTCTTCCTCCGACACCTCAGGGTGAACAGGAATGAAGGGGGAGCAGCGGTACTGGGACGACGTGGAGGAAGGTGAGGACATTGAGGGTTTCTCGCTCGACATAACAACAAGGCGCGGGTATCTGCAGGTCAGCGGGTCGCAAGACTGGTATCCGGCCCACTTCGACCGGGCGTTTGCGCGCAAGGCAGGCCACGAAGACACGTTCATGAACACCGGTTTCCTGCAGGCGGCGCTGGTCCGCGTGATCACGGATTGGATAGGGGATGACGGCTTCTTGAAGCGCCTGCGGTTCGAGATGCGGCGGCAGCAGCGCCCGGGGGACACGATGGTTTGTCGGGGGCGCGTCACGCGGAAATACGTTGATGAGGGTGCAGGAGGCGTGGAGCTGGATGTGTGGCTGGAGAACGAGCGGGAGGGCATAACGACGCCGGGCTGGGCCGTGGTCACGTTGCCGCGGCGGGGTGGTTAAGGTGCGAGGCTGAGGGCGGATTGTTGACGCTCTGAGCGCAAGTTTGATATGAATGGCCCATCCAGAGGCCGGGAAGCACGCGCGGAGGAATCCCATGGGCCGAGAAGAAATGCTGAAGAATGTACCGATATTCGCGGAGCTAGGGCGCCGCGACCTTGAACGGCTATCCAAGCTAATGGTGCCGCGCTCCGCTAGAGCCGGCGAGATCATCATCAAGGAGGGCGACCAGGCCGCTGGTTTCTTCGTGATCAACTCGGGACAGGTCGAGGTGGTGCGGGGCATGGATACCGATAACCCGCAGCTCTTGAACACGCTCGGGCCAGGAGACTTTTTTGGCGAGATGGCACTGTTCGAGGGCTTCCCGCGCAACGCCACAGTACGCGCAACCGAAGACTCCGAGTGCCTGGCAATGACCCGCTGGGACTTCATGGCAGAGATGAAAAACCACCCCGAGATCGCGGTGTCGATGCTGCCGGTGCTGGTGCGGCGTCTCCGCAACGTCGAATCTCACGTCCACGAGTAGCTCCTGCGTGTCGGTCGCCGAGGCTTCCAGCCTCGGCTGCGTTGCTGGTGACAGTCCCAGACGCAGGTTTAGCCCAGGATAGCGCCCGATTCCCGCAGCTTTCGCTGCAGCTCCGTTACATCCACAGTTCGCACGTCCGTGCCAGCCGCTGCCGCCATCGCGGCTGCGGTTCCAGCTGCCTGGCCGGTGGCCATGCAGGGCGGGATCTCCTTGGTGGCGTGGTGGGCGCGGTGATCGGCGGATATGCAGCGGCCGGCTGCCAGCAGATTGCCCACGCGCAGGGGCAGCAGGCTACGGTAGGGGATGTTGTAGACGCAGGCGTACTTGGTCCAGTGCCCGGTGACGGCGATGACGTCTTCAAAGGCCCTGTCGAGATCGTCGCGCGCCAGGACGTACTGCCCGCGCAGGCGGCGCGACTCGGTGATACCGAGCTGGTCGGCGATTAGCGAGATGTAAGCGTCTTCGAAGCCGGGGACGTTGGCCCTGAGCCTCGCCGCTTCTTCCACGACCATCCGGCGACACTCGACGAGCGCCTCGGACACTTCGCCCGGATCCGTGGCGTCGATCTTGCGGCGGACGCGGCCCTCGCCGCCCCAGGGCACGAGGGCATGCCCTTCGCCCAGGGAGCGGAAGAACAGGCCGCGCTTTGAGTCGAGGGCCGTTTCCAGGTCCTTGACGTTGCTCATGAGGAACCAGAGCCAGGGGTGAACGGTCTCGAGCTCGAACGCCTCGCCCGCGGCCGCGAAAACGTCGCCGTCGCCCGTCGCGTCGATCACGACCCGTGGCACCACCGCCTGCCGGCCAGCCTTATTCTGGATGACGACTGCCCTGATGCGGCCGTCCTCAACGACGGGCTCGCAGCCGAGGGTCTGGTAGAGAACACGGACGCCGGCCTCATGGACCATCTGGTCTGCAGTGAAGATGAACTCGTGCGGGTCGAAGGCTACCGAGTAACGGACACGGTGCCCTTCCGGCGAAGGGCTGCCCCAGACCAGGCCCCAGCGGTTGCAGTGCTCGACGAGTTTCGGGTCGGGGTCGTTCCACTGGTCTTTGGGCGGGTAGAAGACGCCGCCGCGCTTCTCCATGCGGTCGACGATCTCCTGGCAGAGGCCCGCAATGACCTGGCGCCCGGCGCCGTCATCCATGGTGAGCAAGAGGATGATGAGCCCTCCGGTAGCGAGCCCGCCGAGGTAGTTGAAGCGCTCCAGCAGGAGCACATCGGCCCCCTGCCGGGCCGCGGCCACGGCGGCGGAGAGACCGGCGGAGCCGCCGCCGACAACGAGGACGTCCGGCCGGGCGGCGATAGGCACGGTCGCCTCCGGAAGCGTTATGCGGCCGGCAGAATCGCGGGCCAACGGCGCCTCAGGGACTGACCGCGGTGCCGAAAACGGCGGGCCTGGTGACGGAAAAGGGAGGAATGGGCGGCGCGAGCTTGAAACTATGGATCTCGGTGACGGTGAACCCCACATCCGTGATCGCCTCGGTGGTCCGGCGGTTGGGGTTGCAGCCCGCTCCCAGCCAGCGCCAGGCGGGGGCCAGCAGGTCCTGGTAGGCGCCGCCGATCGCCCCTCCATAACGGATGTGCTCGACGAATCGCAGCAGCCCTCCCGGCTTCAGGACGCGCTTGATCTCACCCATCGCCTGCGATTGATCGGTGACCGAGCAGAGGACGAGGACGCTGACCACGGCGTCGAAAGACGCGTCGTCGAAGGGGAGTCTTTCCGCTGGCGCCTGGTGCAGTTCCACGGGGCGGTCGAGCTCAGCGGCGCGCTTGCGGGCGCGGTCGAGCATGAACGCATCTGGCTCCGTGGCGACCAGTTCTGTCACTGCTGGCGGGTAGCGGTGGAAGTTGGCGCCGTTACCGGCGCCGATCTCCAGGAC
>DASSZB010000178.1:0-3796 GCA_035702935.1 Dehalococcoidia bacterium | reverse complement strand
AAATTCGTTGGGCAGGACCACCGGGCAGACGGGTTCGCACTCGCCGCAGCGAGTGCACTCCGTGGAGACGAAGCCGGCGCGCCGGCGGAGGGCGACCTGGAAATCGCCGGCCTCGCCTTCGACCTTGATGACCTCGGTGTTGTTCAGGATCTCGATGTTGGGGTTTTCGCCGACTTCGGAGAGCTTGGGCGCCTCGATGCAGACGGAGCAGTCGAGAGTCGGGAAGTTCTTGTCCAGGGCGGCCATCTTGCCGCCGATGGAAGGCCCGCGCTCGACGAGGACGACTTTGGCGCCGGCCTCCGCGAGGTCGAGGGCTGCCTGTACGCCGGCGATGCCCCCGCCGATGATGAGGACAGAATCGCTCATACCTTCCCCCCTGAACGGGCATATTCGAGTCCGGTGTTGAACGCCTTCACGTTGAGATCGATGGTCTTGGCCGGGACAGATGAACGCACTGCCTCTTCCATTGCCTCAGCGGAGACGAGTTCCGTAATGCCGCAGAAGTAGCCGAGCATCACCATGTTGGAGACGATGCGGGTGCCCAGCTCTTGCGCCAGCCGGGTCGCCGGTATGCCGTGCGCCCATCCCAGCCGCGTCGCCGTCTCCACGAGGTCGGAGTCCACCATGAGGACGGCGCCCTCAGCAGCCGCAGAGCCGTACTTGCTGAACGCTTCTTCCGACATGATGGCGAGGTACTTGGGCTGCGAGACCAGAGGGTAGTCTATCGGCTCATCGCTGATGACGACCTCGGCGGAGCATGCGCCACCGCGGGCCTCGGGCCCATAAGCCTGGGTGAAGATCGCTTCCTTGTTATCGTAGAGAGCGGCGGCCTTCCCCAGGATGTAGCCGGCCAGGATGATGCCCTGTCCGCCGAAGCCGGCCAGCCTCACTTCCTCTCTCATTGGCGTACTCCCAGCGCCGGCCGCTCGATGTCCACGAAGTTCCCCAGCATGATCGACGAGTCATGCTTCATGTCGATGGCGGCCTGGGTCAGGTCGGGTTCGATGGGGATGACGCCGTTCTCCCGGTACATCGACATCTCGGCCAGCCCATCCCCGATGTCGTTGGACTTCCCAAAGCCGATGGGACAGGGGGACAGCACTTCGATGAACGCGAAGCCGTCCTTTTGCATCACGCGGCTCATCGCCTTCTCCAGTTGGCGGACGTGCAGGGATGTCCAGCGCGCGACGTAGACCGCGCCAAGGGTGGAGGCAAGCAAAGGCAGGTTGAAGGTGGGTTCCTTGGCGCCCTGAGGCGTCGTGGTAGTGCGAGACCCGACGGGTGTGGTCGGGCCGGCCTGGCCACCGGTCATACCGTAGTTGAAGTTGTTCACGCAGATGACGTTGAGGTCTATGTTGCGTCGCGCGGCGTGGATGAAATGGTTCCCGCCGATGGCGAAGAGGTCGCCATCGCCGCTGACAACCGTGACTTCCAGTTCGGGGTTCGCCATCTTGAGTCCGGTGGCGAACGGAAGCGCGCGGCCGTGCGTCGTGTGGAAGGAGTCGAGCTTCATGTATCCGGCCACGCGGCCGGTGCAGCCGATACCGGAGACGATGACGTGCTTCTCGGGGGGTATGGCCGAGGAAGCAATGGCATTGCTCAGGCAGGACATGATGGACCCGAGCCCACAACCGGGGCACCAGATGTGGGGCAGCCGGTCGGCGCGCAGGAGCGGGTCCAGGGGGTGAGTCTTGACGACGGTCTCGCGGCTCATGGTTTCACCTGCATGATGCCTCGCAGAATTGCTTCGGGGGTGATCATGGTGCCGCCGGCGTGGTTGATCCAGTTGACCGGGCGGCGCGTGTACCGCTCGACCTCGCGGGAAACCTGGCCGAGGTTGATCTCGGCTACGACGAACCGGCGGACCACGTTGGCCAGCTCTTTGATAACGCCGGCCGGGAAGGGCCAGACGGTGATCAGGCGCAGCATCCCGGCGCGGATTCCCTTCTCGCGCGCGGCCATCACGGCGCTGCGCGCGGCGCGGGCGGTGGCGCCGTAAGCGATGACGACGACATTGGCGTCATCCGTCATGATCTTCTCGTACTCGCATATCTGAGGCGCGTGTATCTGGATTTTGCGGGAGATGCGTCGCACCATTCGCTCGTGCACCTGCGCGTCGACCACCGGGTAGCCACGCTCGTCGTGTGTCAGGCCGGTGACGTGAATAGCGTAGCCGTCGCCGGCCCGCACCATGGCCGGGACCAGGTCGTCGCCCACGCCGTAAGGTAGCCAGCCGTCATCCGGCGGCGCGATCGGGCGTCGCCGGTCCGCGAGGACCAGCTCCGCAGGCTCCGGTATGGTCACCCGTTCGGTCATGTGGCCAACGGTCTCGTCGGCGAGGACGAAGACGGGCAGGCGGTACAGTTCGGCGGCGTTGAAAGCCTTGATCGTGTAGTCGAACATCTCCTGGGGCGAAGAGGGAGCGTAGGCGATCGGTTCGTAGTCGCCGTGGGAGCCCCACTTGGCCTGCATGACATCCGCCTGGCTAACCAGCGTGGGGAGGCCAGTGGAGGGCCCGCCACGCTGGACGTCGACGACGACGCATGGCGTTTCTGTCATCATCCCCAGCCCGATGTTCTCCATCATCAACGTGAATCCCGGGCCTGAGGTGGCTGTCATCGATTTCACCCCGGTCCAGGAGGCGCCGAGAATACAGGCCATGGAGGCGAGTTCGTCCTCCATCTGTATGTAAGTGCCGCCGATCTCAGGCAGGCGGCGGGCCAGCCGTTCGGCGATCTCGGTGGAAGGAGTTATGGGGTATCCTGCGAAGAACGTACACCCTGCGGCCAACGCCCCCTCTGCGCAGGCCAGGTCTCCGTTCATAAAATGCTGGCCGGTGAGGACATTCGCGGCCGCCGTAGCTGTGGTCACCGGATCTCCTCCGTGTAGATGGCGAACTCCGGGCAGACCAGGCGGCAGAAGCGGCAGTTGACGCAGGCGTCTTCTTTGCCTTCAGCGACAACAGGGAAGTGATAGCCCTTGGCGTTCATGCCATCGGACTCGACGAGCACGTCCTCGGGACAGAACTCGATGCAGAAGCGGCAGCCCTTGCACCGCTCAGGAATTACGTAGACCTGCCCGCGCGGAACGCGGACATCATTCAGGTCTATGGGGCGCCGGTAGCTGGTATACGACATGTTTGCCCCGTTTCGTCCGACCGGGGTTGTACCTACAACCCTTAAGCGAGAATATGCAGACTTGACCAATTTGTCTGTCAGGCACCCGCAAGTACCGCTGTAGGGGAAAGCCTTAAAGTGGACATACAGAACAAGTGCAACCTTGCTGGCCTAAGGATGTGGACGGCATCCCGAAAAATAGGCCTGCAGGTATATTGTCATTCGGAATCTGTACTGCGATGACGGACCATTTCACGATACGCGAGGCCACCCGGAGCGATAACGCAGCACTGATTGACCTCGAGCTGCGAAGCCCCCTCTTCGTGAACGAAACGCGCGAGTCTTACGACCGCTCCCCGGACTTCTTCGCCTGCCACCGCCTCCAGGGCGATCACAAGGTCCTGCTCGCAGAGGCAAACGGCCGGCCCGTCGGTGTCATGGCCGGGGTTATCCAGAATCCGTTGATCCAGGGGCAGGCTCGCTGCCTCGTGTACATCCAGCGGGCGCGGGTCGACCCCGAGTTCCAGGGCCAGAAGGTTGCCTGGAACCTGGCGAACGAGTTGTTCACGTGGTCGCATGAGCTGGGCGCCGAAGGCCCGTACTACCTGATAGCGCCCGGCAACGAACGCTCGGTGGCTTTCGGCGGGCGGGCGGGCCGGCGCTGGCCCTTGGAAGTCAGG
>DASSZB010000120.1:0-9323 GCA_035702935.1 Dehalococcoidia bacterium | reverse complement strand
GAGATGGGCCTCATTGGCCGCGTGGTGAAGGATGGCGCGGCGCTGGACGAGGCGTATAAGGTCGCCAGCAGGATCGCTCAGAATGGGCCGCTGGCCGTTCGCGCCATCAAGCGGTCGGTGATGGAGAGCGAGGGGCTGCCTGAAAAGGATGGCCTGGAAATCGAGCAACGGATCGGTCAGGCGGTGTTTGCCAGCGAGGACGCGCGGGAGGGACCGCGGGCGTTCAAGGAGAAGCGGCCGCCACAGTTCAAGGGGCGGTAAACGCGCGTAGGAGTGACATGACTTTAGATTTCACATTCGGCGACGAGCACAACCTGATCAAGACCTCGGTGCGGTCGATGCTTCAGCAGTTTGCACCTCGGGCACAGGAGTTCCGCGAGATGGCCCGGGTAGAAAAGAAGTTCCCGGAAGAGGTATGGCAAGGTTTTGCGGAGGTCGGTCTGCTGGGCTGTCTGGTACCGGAGGAGTACGGCGGGAACGGCGCCGGACTGCTGGCCCTCACCGTCGGGTTCGAGGAGGTATGCGCCCAGGGGTTCTCTCCCGGCCTCCTGCTGGTCACGGCGATGGACAGCGCCTGCATCCTGAAGAATGGGTCGGAGAGTCTGAAGCGCCGCATCCTGCCGGGCGTGGCTGGCGGCTCCATCAAGCTCTGCTTCGCTATCACGGAGCCCGACGCCGGGACGAATGCCTTCCGAATTAACACATCGGCACGCCGAGACGGCGACGATTACGTGCTGAATGGCCAGAAAGTGTTCATCAGCGGCGTGGACGCTGCCGATTACGTGCTAGTGGTGGCGCGGACAACGGGAATCGAAGATCTCGAGAAACAGGGCAAACCCAAGTCCCACGGCATCTCCCTGTTCCTGGTGGACACCAAGGCCTCAGGGCTCGAAAAGACGCCCCTGAGCATCGCCATCTCGGACGACCTCACGCAGTTCCAGCTCTTCTTCGACGAAGTCCGCGTTCCCGCCGACAACCTCGTCGGCCAGGAAGATAACGGTGCCTTCGCCATGTTCAACTCCTTGAACCCGGAGCGCATCCTGGCGGCGGCCATCTGCAGCGGTATGACGGAGTATGCGCTCGGGAAAGCCGTCGCCTACGCGAGGGAGCGGAAAGTCTTCAAGGACACCCCCATCGGCGCCTACCAGTCGCTGGCGCACCCCCTGGCGGAAGCGAAGATCTGGCTGGAGGCGGTCAAGCTAATGACCTACCGGGCGGCCTGGGCGTTCGACCGCGATTTGAGCCCGGCCGAGGTGGGGATGTACTCCAACATGGCCAAGTTCCTCGGCGCGGATCTCGTAATCAAGGCTGTGGATGCGGCCATCGAAGTGCACGGCGGCCTGGGATTTGTGGAGGAGACGGGGCTCGCCACGCTGTGGACCGGGGCCCGGCTCTTCAAGACAGCCCCGGTCAGCCGGGAGATGCTGCTCAACTACGTATCGGAGTGGACCCTCGGGTTGCCGAGGTCATATTAAGGAGATCGGCGAGTGTGCCCAGCAACGGAAATCCAGACTGAGCCTGTAGAACAACGGTCTGTGAGGGACGAAATTTTGGATGCCGCGGAGCGCCTGTTCGCCGAGCGAGGGCTGGCCGGCGTCTCGATGCGCGACATCGTTGCCGGCACCAGCCTGAAGAACCAGGCCAGTCTGTACCACCATTTTCGGAACAAACTCACGCTTTACCAGGCCGTGTTGTCGCGCGGGCTCGATCACATCATCTCCATTGTCCCGGCCCAACCGACGCAGTCAATCGACGAACTGAACGCGAACCTCGACAAGCTGCTCGACTATCTCTCCACACATCCCCACCTGGCTCGCCTGATACAGCGCGCCGCGCTGGACGACAGCCGTTACCTGGAGAAGACGATCAACACGCTGCTTCGGCCGTTTTACGTGCAGGCCAGCCGGTCCCTGGCGGGAGCAGACCAGAGGTGGACTCGTAACGAAGTGCCACACCTGGGGGCGGGCCTCTACCTGCTGATCTGGGGGTACTTCGCCAACGCACCTCTCCTCAGCGTGATTCTGAACGAGGATCCGCTGAGCCCGGAGGCCATGAAGCGGCAGAGGCAGTTCATCAAGCGAGCCGTAGCTCGTCTGCTCGGTCTTGGAGACGGCTGGTGAGCCCAATTCAGGCGGGAAAGGAATCGCTATGCTGAGGGAGGAAACCCAGCTACCGCTCACGTTGAAGGACGTGGATGTCTTCGACCCGGACATCTATGTCCGTGGCGTTCCTCATGAGGCGTTCCGTCTCCTCAGGCGGGAGGCTCCCGTCTACCGGCACCAGGAGCCGAACGGACCCGGGTTCTTTGCGATCACCAAGTACGACGACTTAGTCCGGATCTCGCTTGATTCGGCGACGTTTTCGTCGGCGCAAGGGACGAACATACCGGACCTTCCGGAGGACGCGCTTCGGGTTATCCGGATGATGATGGTGAACATGGACCCGCCCAAGCACACGCAGTACAGGCGGACCGTCAGTAAAGGCTTCACTCCCAGGGTAGTGCGGGAGATGGAGCCCCGCGTCCGGGGTGTCACAACGGAGATTGTCGATCGCGTCGCTGCCAGGGGCAGCTGCGATTTCGTCACCGACATCGCGGCCGAACTCCCGCTCCAGGTGATCGTGGAGTTGATGGGCGTCCCGCTCGAGGACCGTCACAAGGTGTTCGAGTGGAGTAATCAGATGATCGGGGCGGAGGATAACGAATACGCCCAGATGCCGGGCGAGGGGAGACTGGCTGCGATGCAAGTCTTCAACTACGCGCACCAAATCGCCGAGCAGAGAGAGCGTGAACCCCAGAGCGACATCGTGACTACCCTGGTGAACGCTGAGCCCGGAGGCGAACGATTGACACGGCCAGAGTTTGCCGCGTTCTTCATGTTGATCGCCGTCGCTGGCAACGAGACGACGCGTAACCTCATTTCAGGAGCGATGCTGGCCCTGATTGAGCACCCGGAGCAGCGGGCAAAACTGCAGGCCGATCCTTCGCTGATCCCGATCGCGGTCGAGGAAATGTTGCGCTGGGTGACGCCTGTGATGCATTTCCGGCGGACGGCGACCAGGGACGTCGAGATCAGGGGGCAGAAGATCCGGGAAGGCGAGAAGGTAGTGATGTACTATTCCTCGGCCAACCGCGACGAAGATGTGTTCCCGGGCGGCGACGTGTTTGACATTGCTCGTTCGCCGAACGACCACGTCGCCTTCGGCGGCGGTGGCGCCCACTTCTGCCTGGGATCGAATCTCGCCAAGCTGGAGATTCGAGTGATGTTCGAGGAGTTGCTGCGACGCCTGCCGGACATCGAGCTGGCCGCGCCCGTCCAGCGTCTGCGCTCCAATTTCATCAATGGTATCAAGCATATGCCGGTGCGATTTACGCCGGAGAGGGGATGACATGGCAGGTAGACTCGAGGGCAAGGCGGCGTTCATCACCGGCTCGGCTTCCGGAATCGGCCGGGCGATTGCTCTGCGCTTCGCGCAAGAGGGCGCGTCCGTCGCCGTAGCGGATATGGACGCCGATGGCGGGGCGGAGACGGTCCGCCGGATTGAGGGCGCCGGGGGCACGGCAGTATTCCTGGAGACGGACGTGACCAGAGAGGAGAGCGTGAAGTCCTCCATCGCCGCCTGCGTTGACCGCTTTGACCACGTCGACGTGCTTGTAAACGACGCGGCAGTCGTCCTGATGGCCGGCGCCATAGACACCAGCGTGGAGGACTGGGACCGCGTACTCAACGTGAACCTTCGTGGTGGTTTCCTGTGCGCCAAACACGCGATCCCGCACATGATCCAGGACGGCGGGGGCGCGATCGTAAACATCGCGTCCATCAGCGCTCTTGTCGGAGTGATGGCGCACGCCGCGTACAACGCATCCAAGGCAGGCATCGTGGGCCTCAGCCGCCAGATGGCGATCGACTATGGGTCCAGCAACGTCCGCGTCAACTGCATCTCGCCGACGGCAACGGACACCCCGCTGATTCGCAAGGCAGGAGCGAGCAGTGAGGCGCTGAAGGCGCTGGCTTCTATCCACCCAATGCGACGGATCTCGGAGCCGGAGGACATTGCCAACGCCGCGCTATTCCTCGCCTCCGACGAGGCGCGCTGCATTACCGGCATCGTTCTCCCGGTGGACGCCGGGTGGACGGCCATCTAGGGCGGTCGCGCACTAAAGGAAGGAACAAATCCCATGCGTACCCCCATTTGCCAGGACCTTGAGCTGGAGTTCCCGATCTTTGCCTTCAGCCACTGCCGGGACGTCGTCGCGGCGGTAAGCAAGGCCGGCGGCATGGGCGTGCTGGGCGCCCTGGCTTTCACGCCTGAGCAACTGGAGACGGAGCTCCGCTGGATAGACGAGCATGTCGACGGCAAGCCGTACGGCGTAGACGTTGTGATGCCCGCCTCCTACGTGGGCGCGGAACTCTCCAAGCTGGAAGCGATGATCCCTGAAGCACATCGCAAGTTCGTCGATGGAATCATGGAGCGGTACCACGTGCCCGACCTGCCGGAAGGAGAGGAGCCGCGACACGGCCTGCTCGCCTGGAGCTATGAGGCGGCACGGACGCAGGTGGAGATCGCGCTTTCGCACCCGATTGCGCTGATCGCCAACGCGCTGGGCACGCCGCCGAAGGACGTGCTGGACACTGTGCACGCCCGGGGCATCAAGGTAGCCGCGCTGGTGGGCAGCACTCACCAGGCCATCGCGCAGGCGGAGGCCGGCACCGACATAATCGTGGCCCAGGGCTACGAGGCCGGCGGGCACACTGGTGAGGTGGCCAGCCTCGTGCTGGTCCCTGAGGTAGTCCAGGCCGTGAAACCGCGGCCGGTGCTGGCCGCCGGCGGGATAGGCAGCGGCAGGCAGATGGCTGCCGCCCTCGCGCTGGGCGCCGCCGGCGTCTGGACGGGCTCAATCTGGCTAACGGTTCGAGAAGCCGACACGAACCCGGTGGTCGTCGACAAGCTGCTCGGCGCCGGCTCGCGTGACACCGTTCGTTCCCGCTCGTGGACGGGAAAGCCAGCGCGTCTCCTGAGGACGAAGTGGACCGAAGAATGGGACTCCGCGGAATCGCCGGGGACGCTGCCCATGCCGCTGCAGTTCATGCTGACGGCGGAAGCGCAACAGCGGATGAACCGGTACGCGCATGTCGAAGGCTCCGGGGCGAAGGACCTGGTGGGAATGCCCGTCGGGCAGATCGTCGGGCAAATGAATTCGGTGCGCAGCGCTCGGGACGTTATCTATGACATGGTGCGCGAGTGCGTCGAAACTATCGAGACGCTCTCAGAGACGTTCTCAGACGACTCCGACTAAGCCACCATTATCTCGCCGGCGCGTCGCGTCTGCAGCGTCCGTGATAGGTACCTAGCGAAGCCGGCCGCTTCTCACCAGCATCCAGACGCCGATGCCGCCCCCGAGGAGGCCCGCCGGGATGGCCAAGGCCAGGCCTGCCGCGAGGTAACCCGCCACACCGAACGCCAGGGCGGCGATGACGAAAACAACGGGCGCCAGGCGGGGTAGGCCGCCCTGCGGGCCGCCGGCGGCGCGAGCCCGCACGACTGCGGCCCCGCAGTTCGGGCAGCGGTCGCTGTCCGCCGGTATCATTTCGCCGCAGCTCAGGCAAAGTTCAGTGCTCATCGGGTCCTTCCAGTAACTGGCGATAGAATCGGCTTCGCGCCGGCGTTCTCGAGTAGTTCCGCCCCGATGTTATTACAGCAAGCCGGGCGCCGCCACTGGCCATGCGATGCTCCACGCTGGACCGTGGCATTGGGCCCACCTGCCACGCCACCATGGCCATATTTGACATGTACGTCGTCGCGGGATGGTACGGATATGTGATGGCAAGAATTTTGACCCTTTCTACTCTGGAGATGCAGGAGGCGGATCGGGGGAGGAGAAATAGAGCAGGAGGGATGGAAAAATGGACACAATCACGCTGATCCTGATAATGCCACTCGTCCTCGTGGTCGAGGCGGCTGTCCTTGCATATGTGTGGACTCACCCGCGGGGTTCTGGTGCCGGCGAGCAGGTTGGCGAGGTCCTGCGGACTGTCTATCAGAAACCGTGGGGAATCGGCATTCTGATCGTTGCCTGGCTGCTGTTGACGGCAGTCTTCTTTATCTACGAGTTCATCCTCTCCCTGATGATCCTCTACGGCCTGCTGTTCACCGGTGGGCGCATCGCCGGGTGGCTGGCGCTCGTGCTCATCACCGCCATGTTTGTGGCCACCCCGGGCCTCTGCGGCTGGCTGCTGGTGCGGCTGGGCCGGAATTACCGGACGCCTGGGCCACGGCAGCCGACGCTGGTTGGCGCCGACCACAGGCGGGCGCTGCCGACCGCGTAGAGCCAACTGACTGTAAGAAGGCGCGCCGCCAACGGTGGCGCGCCTTTCCGCGTACATTGAGAAATCCTTCACGAAGATGTAGAATTGAAGTACGGGCGGGCCACAAGCCGAAGCATCGGTGTACTAGATGCCGATCAGGCTACGGTTTTTGTTGGTCGCCAACCTCTTCCTGGCGGGCCTGGGAATAACAGGCTATATCGCCATACGCGATGTGCAGCACGCGTCCGACGTCTTCTCCAACGTCGCCCGAGATAGCATCGACCAGGTCAGACTTTCGGACCAGATCCGCGCCAACCTCCCTGATCTGCGTGCGCTCGAGCTCGAGTATGTGATGACGACTGATCCCCATCAGCAGCCTGCCGTGCTTGAGAGGATGCAGGTAAGGCGAGAGGCGCTGCGGCAGGTCATGGGGCACTACGAGTTCAGCCAGAACATTGATACGGGCACCGACTGCGTATCCTGTCACCAGGTTTACGGGAGGTACTCGCAAAGCGTCACACGGGTGCTGGACCTCGTGGGGCAGGGCAGGCACGACGAGGCCCTGGCAGAATACCAGGATTCAGCCGACGACTATGCCGCCGTGCTGACGGAGGCGGAAGACTTCCGGCAAAGCAACTACGCCTCAGCCCGAGAATACAGCCTGCAGGGGTCGGAGAGCGCGGACGAGGCCAGGAACATCTTGATCGGCGCCATCGCCGTGGCGGTGGTGCTGACGATCGCGCTGGGGCACACCTTCTCGTCTTACGTGCACCGGCGGCTCAAGAGCCTGACGGAGGGCACGCAACGGGTGATAACCGGAGACCTGGGCGGGTCGATCCCGGTGCAGGGGACGGACGAATTCGGTCAGCTGGCGCACGCCTTCAACTCGATGACTGACTCACTCCGCACCAGCCAGGAGGAGAACGCCAATCTTCATGACGTGGCCATAAGAATGCGGGAGGAGCGGATCAAGCTGCTCTCGGACGGCCTGAAGCGGGCTGTGGAGGCGCAGGAGAACGAGCGACAGCGAGTGTCACAGGAGCTGCACGATGGCATAGGGCAGGCGCTGACGGCGCTGCAACTGGGGCTGGGCCGTATCGAAGTGAACGCCAAATCGCCGGAAATCCAGGAGGCGGCGGCCTCGCTGCGTGATCTGAGCGTCAACACGCTGATAGAGATTCGCGAACTTGCCCGCGACCTGAGGCCCGGCATGCTCGATGAGATGGGCCTGCTGCCAACACTGCGCAACTACGTGAAGGCCTTCTCGGAGCGTACCGGAATCCCCGTCGAACTGTCAGTGGGTGCCCTGGCCGGCAGGTTGCCGCCCGAGTTGGAAGTGACGATCTTCCGGATCGTACAGGAGGGCCTGGCTAACATGGCCCGGCACGCCAGGGCGGACCACGCCTGGGTAGCGCTTGAGCTGACGGACGGGACGCTTAGCGCGACAGTGCGCGATGACGGAGTGGGGTTTGACGTGGCCGCCATCAGGGGGGAGCAGGGTCATAGCCTGGGGCTCTCCGGAATGGAAGAGCGATGCCGCTTCAGCAATGGGAACCTTTCTATCGAGTCGGCGCCCGGCGCCGGCACAAAGATGGTATGCACCTGGCAACTGTCGCCGGAAGTCCTGGCGGCCTGGGATAGCGGCGAGCTGGCCGCAGAGGGTGCGATAAACGAGATGTCTGCTTCGTTCAGCCAAGGAGGACAGCCGTGAAGACGGAAGATAAACTGCGCGTGATGATCGCAGAAGACCATGCGGTGGTGCGAAGCGGGCTGCGGTCGGTGATCAACGGCCAGGACGACATGGAGGTGGTGGCGGAGGCGGAAGACGGCGTCAGCGCCGTCGAGAAGGCGAAGGAGATCCAGCCCGACGTGATCCTGATGGACATCACGATGCCTGGTCTGGGCGGCCTGGAAGCCACGCGTCAGGTCAAGAACGCCCTGCCCAGGGTGAAAATCGTCATCCTGACGATCCACGCCAGCGAGGAGTTCCTGTTCCACGCCCTGAAGGTGGGGGCGGACGGGTACCTCACCAAATCTGTGCACGAGATGGAAGTGGTGGCCGCTATCCGGGCCGTGAGCAAGGACCGGGTCTACATCGACCCCGGGGTGACGAGGCCTCTGGTCAGCGCTTTCGTGGAGACTTCGCAGCAGGTGGGGAACGGTGACGGTTACAGCGAGTTGACGGACCGCGAGAAGGAGATGCTGCCGCTCATTGCCGGCGGACGGACAAACAAGGAGATCGCCCAGGCGCTGCAACTGAGCGAGCACACGGTCCACAACCACCGGGCGCACCTCATGGAGAAGCTCGGGATGCACGACCGGTCGCAACTCCTCCTTTACGCCATCCGCCACGGCATCATCAGCCCGTGAGCGGTGCACAGTGGATAGTGCACATTGGGTAGTGGATCCCGGGGTCAATCAAAGTGCTAAGGCTATCTAATTTCTGATTGATCAGGGGTTTTCGTTCCTGGGAACTGATTGTCCCAGGGGTGAAAACTTGTTTTTTCTTCGTGGAAACCGTTGTTTTCGTTGATTGACTCAGCATCTGACGCTTGGCGCCGGGGATCAATCAGACGGGGCAGCGGAGAGAAGGCCTCGGGCGTGTTTACGCGCATGGTGCCACAAGGATACGGCAGCGGTGTGACGCCCCCCTGTCAGGGGTGGCGCAACGGGCCGGAAATCCTCGCAGGGCCGCTGCCTGCTGCGGTATGGGGCGGGGACACACCCAGGCGTCGGATCTAGCCTGAAGGCCGGGAGCGGAGACCCGACGCTGCGTCCCAAGGGACCTGGTCGGGGTGACACCTGCGAGTACTGGGGCGCTGTCGTGCGATGCCATTCTCGGCGAGGTCTCCTTCTGGCTCACTCCACGGCGTTGCCGGCCTGAGTGCACGTCCGGGGACGCTGAGGGCGCAGCACCCGGCACAAAGCACCGGGCATACCTCGCTACAAGCAACGCGCGTTAACGACGCACCCAAACCGTGCCGCTCAGTGCTGCGCCCTCAGCGTCCCGGACGTGCA
>DASSZB010000358.1:0-2346 GCA_035702935.1 Dehalococcoidia bacterium | reverse complement strand
CGGTCTTGCGCAGGTAGTCGCGCGTCCCGAGCACAAGCGCGCCGTACACTTCCGCCTCGGCGGAAAGTCCTTCGGCGATCCGAGCCTCGGCCGGGGGCGCACCCGGGCTCATTGGCTCCCCGCTCACAACAGTCGGCCGGCGAGTAGACGTGGGGCGCCCGATGGCATCGCCAGGGCGCGTGCCGAAGCGCCGGCCTTCGTCCACGGGCACCTCCAGCACGAGCAGCTCTTCTTCGAACATCGCCGCCCTTGCCACAAGGCGTCCATCGGGGTCGAGGACCATTGACCCGCCATCGAAAACCAGCTCGTCCTGGCCGCCGACGAGATTGGTGTAGCAGACCCAGACGCAGTATCCCTGCGCCCGATCAGCCAGCATCGCCTCTCGGAAGCTGCGCTTCCCGGCGTGGAACGGGGAGCCGTTGATGTTTACGATCACCTGGGCTCCGGCCGTGGCCTGGGCTTCCGCCGGGTCACCGGGGAACCAGATGTCCTCGCAGACGCTCACGCCGACGTCCACCCCGGCTATGCGGTAGACGGGGCTGGTAGTCCCCGTCCGGAAGTAGCGCATCTCGTCGAAGACGCCGTAGTTAGGCAACCTCTGTTTACGGTAAACGTCCGCCAGGCCGCCGTCGTGGATTACCGCCGCCGCGTTGTAGATGCCCGCGTCGTCTCGGTCGACAAAGCCGACGACGACCGTGATCCCGCTGCATCCTGCGACGATTCGACCAAGGGCCTGGATGTTGTCCTCCACGAAAGCGGGGCGCAGCAGCAGGTCCTCGGGGGGGTACCCGGTAACGGCCAGCTCCGGGAACGAGACCACGTCCGCACCGAGTTCGCGGGCGCGCTGGACGTACTCCAGCACCCGGGCGACGTTTCCTTCGATGTCGCCGACGGTGGTGTTGATCTGGGCCAGGCCGACTCTTAATCGCTTCATCGACTTAGTGTATTTTGCACACTAACAGTATAACCGTCCGGTCACCGGGTCAAGCGCATTATAGGACAGGAGGCGGCAGAGGCCATTACGATCACTCATCCCGTATCATGAGTGTCATCATGGGCACCGCAGAAGCTCCGCCGGTTACGCGGTTCGCCGTCGAGACCTCCGACCTGAAGTTCGCTTACGACCGCCATCCGGCGCTGGCCGGCCTTTCACTATCCATAGCGGCTGGTGCGCTCTGCGGGCTCCTCGGGCCAAACGGTTCCGGCAAGTCTACGCTACTAAGCATCCTTGCAGGGCTGCGCACCCCGGACGGAGGCGTCGCGCTTACGCTGGGCGAGCATCCGTCTCCGGTCCTGCGAGCGCGCGTGGGCCTCCTCTTCCAAGAGACGTGTCTCGATCCCTTGATGACGGCGGACGAAACGCTCGCGCTGCACGGCCGGCTCCACGGAATGTCGTCGTCCGCTACGCGCCGGCGCTCAGCCGAACTGCTGGGCGCGCTCGGCCTGGAAGACCGCGCCGGGAGCTTCGTGCGCACGCTCTCTGGAGGGATGAAAAGGCGCCTCGAGCTAGCCCGGGCGCTTCTTCCCCAGCCGGAGTTACTGTTGCTGGACGAGCCTACAACCGGTCTGGATCCCGACTCTGAGCAGGCGCTCTGGAACCACCTCGCAGAGATCAACCGCCGTGGCGTCACGATCGTACTGTCCACGAACAAGGTCGGCGAGGCGGACCAGAGGTGCGACACCGTAGCGCTCATCCACCAGGGACGCGTGGCCGCACAGGGCTCGCCGGCGGAACTCAAGAGCGGCCTGAAGCGCGACGCCGTGTGGGCCGAGGGTGATTTCGCCGACAGCGTGATCGAGCAGGTCCGCGGCTGGAACGGCGTTGGGCGCCTGACCTGGGCGCCGCCGGTCCTGCACGCCACGGTTGATTCGGCCTCCACCTTTGTCCCGCGCCTCTTCCAGGCGGCCGGAGACTCCATCACAGCCATCCGGCTCCGGGAAGCAACCCTGGAGGACGCCTACTTCGACATCGTGGGCGCCGCCATGAATCCGCCGCTGGAGACGCCACTGTGACGGCGGTTTTGTTGCGGCAGACGCCCAGCGCGCTGTCGGCCTGCCTGGCCATCCTTCAGCGAGACCTGCGCGCCGTCTTGCGGTCCCGCTCGCAACTCTATTCATCTCTCGTGTTCCCGCTCATGCTCCTCGCGGTACTGGGGACAGGCGTGTCCCACGGCCTCGATCCTTCATCCGAACGCATCCGCAACGGCGACTACGAGAGTTTCCTCGTGCCCGGGCTAATCGTCATGACGGCGCTCTTTTCCTCGACATTCTCGTCAGCGTCGTATTACCAGGACCGCGACTCAGGCATTCTCCGGGTCATGTTCGCCTCACCGCACTCGCCGCCGG
>DASSZB010000194.1:0-7011 GCA_035702935.1 Dehalococcoidia bacterium | reverse complement strand
GCTATAGTGATCGCCAGCGCGGTCATCAAACCGCCCATGGCGTCGCCGGAGCCCATGCCCACATAGATCGGAGGCTGGCCCGGCTCCCCCAGCCGCGTCATCAGTCCGGTCAACGCCTGGACCGTCAGGTCGAAGGAAGGCCGGGTGCTCGTTCCGAACTGCCCAAATCCGCTCGCAGTGGCGTAGATGAGTCGGGGATTCATGGACGAAAGCCGGTCATACGTCACGTGCCACTTTTCCAGGTTTTCCCGCGTCACGTTCGTCAGGAATACGTCGGCTTCCTTGACCAGCCGGTAGAGCACTTCCCGGCCGGAGTCGGTGTTGAGGTCCACCGCGAGGCTCTTCTTGTTGCGATTGATGACCAGGAAGTACTGGTTCCAGTCGCCCACCGGCAACGCCTTGATCGAGCGCACCCCGCGGCCCAGATCTCCGCCCTGTGGCCGCTCCACGTGGATCACCTCGGCGCCGAAATCGGCCAGCCACTGCCCGGCCACGGGCCCCTGGAACCACATCGTGAGGTCGATTACGCGAAGTCCATTGAGCGCGCCCATTAACTGATCACCCCAGACTTCCGCAGACGCGATATCCGCGATTGGTCGTAGTTCAACGTCGTGCACAGTATCTCCGCCGTGTCTTGACCGGCGCCGGGCGCCAAGCGCTCCAGGCTTGCCGGCGTATCGCTCATGAAGATCGGGAAGCCCAGCATATCGACCCGGCCCACGCCCGGGTGCTGCACTTCCATGATGTAGCGGTTCTCCCGCGCCTCCGGATCGCTGGTCGGATACGAAAAGTCTTCTATGACGTCGCCGGAGAGACCGTTGGCGATGAACTCACTCCGCCAGTGGTCCGCCGGCTGTCTGCGGAAGACCTCATCCAGGACCCGGATCATCTCCAGCCGGTTGTCTTCGCAGCGCTTCTCGTGAGTGTCGAAGCGCGGGTCGTCCGGGTCCAGCCCAACCACCTCGGCGAACTGCGGCCAATAGCGTCCGGTGTCCGGCATCGTCAGCGTCACCCATCGCCCGTCGGCCGAAGGGTAGGACGGCCCGCTCATAGGATTGCCCGCATCCATACGCGAGATCGGGTGCAGGAATCGCTCCCCCCCGATTGCCAGGTAAGCCTGTAGATCGAGGCTCGCCCCGTACATGTTGCCACCTAGCAAGGAGACGTCCACCCTCTGCCCCTCGCCGGTCTTTCGCCGGTGGTTCAGCGCCGTCATGATTCCCAGCGCCAGCATCACGGACGAGTACATCTGACCCGTCCCGGGGTATACCGGCGGTTGGCCCGGCTGCGGCAGAATGGGCAACATCCCGGTGCGGCCAGCCGCCAGTTCGTCCAGCGCAGGCGTATCGCGGTCGATGCCCAGTGGGCCGAAGCCCGAAGCGACCGCGTAGACCAGGTCCGGTTTCATCGAAGTGAGCCGGTCGTAACTCCATTCGGAACCTTCCAGTTGACCCGGCGCCTCGTCGGTCACGAACGCATCCGCCACGGCGATTAACGATCGGAGTATCTCAGCCCCTTCCGCATTCGTTGCATCCACGGCGAGGCTGCGCTTGTTTCGATTAGCGAGGTCGAAGAGATAGTTCCAGCCGTCCGGCTCGTATACGCCGGGCGCTCTCATGCGCCTGCCACCGGCCCGTGCTTCGACTTTGATGACGTCAGCCCCGAAGTCTGCTAGAAGGGTGAGACCCAGCGAAGCCCAGAATGCGCTGGTCGTGTCAATAACCAGCAGCCCGCCGAGAGCCTTCGTCATCAAACTGACTCCCCGACGCCTGCTGCTTCCGCGCCCTGTTTCAGGACTGCCAGCCCTGGACTGTTTCCAGGGTCTTGTCCACGAACTCTTTCTCATCGGGCAGTGGCCGCCCCAGCCAGTCCCGGTAGAACGCGTCGAGGTCGGGCAGGAACTCGAAATCAGGCGGGCATCCCCGTGGGACGGCCTCCACCTCCAGTTGGGCGCCACACCCGGGGCAGTAGTACTCCCTCAGCTGCATCCAGCCGGCGTCCGGCAATTCCCACCCCCGGTACACCTCGCCGAGCGCTTCCTCCGTGTCGCGCACGTAGATCAGGGCGGACAGCTTCCAGTTCACCCGGTAATCGCCGTACTCCTGGCCGCAGGCGCACTTGACGATGCGTTCCGAGCCCTTCTGCACGATGAACAGGCGCGGCGTGAGTGGGAGAAGAATTCGCTCCGGCCAACTCACCCGCTTTTGGAGGATTTCAATCCATTGCTCAAAGCGGGCCGTGTCCTTCGGTGCCTTCATGATTTCCTGCACGCGCGTCCACGGCAGGCGGCCGTCAACGAGCGCTTCGATTTCGGCGGTGTCGTTTCGTTCAACCATTGCCACTCTCCCGTTCTCAGAACGTAAAGTCTTCGGGGAGCTGCCAGAAGGCGCGGATCTCCGCACCGTACGAAGGCGTCAACCTCATCGAGCCCCGCCACATGTCGAGCACGGCGTCGGCCATCCCCTCGCGCGCCTCCACCTTCGCACGCTCTCCCTCCCACCAGTCCTTGAACGGCACCCCCCGCTTGATGCGGGCCGAGCGCATTTCGTCGCGCTTCTTCTCGCTGGCGGCCTGGTCGATCGCCCACTCGCTGGACTTCTCGTCGAACTTCGCGATCACGCCGTATATCTCCTCCGCCACGCGCGGGCGCGTCCAACCTTCCTCCAGGTCCTGGCGCACCAACTCAGGGTCCCGCTCCAGCGGGTCACCCATGGCATGAGCCCCCGAGACGTGGTGCACCACGAGGTCATATTCGCGCAGCGGTTCGGGTGTCACGAAAGGCACGCTCAGGTTCGTCTCCACGATCTCGCCCTTTACCCGCTTCGGAAGCTCCGGGTCGGACGGGTCGCCGCGCTCATGAACCAGCGGCTTCTGGGCGTCGATCAACTCCTTGACGTTCGAACCGAGCGTATAGCTGCCGCGGTCCGACCAACGCGGGTACGCTCCGTACATGCCGTGGTTGGCCAGCACCTTCGTGCGCATCCCGGCGTCGCCCGCTTGGTACTCGAGCGCCTGCGTGTTCTTCACCATCCACACCGCCGTGTGCCCTAGGCCCCCGCGGTACTTGCCGTAGCCGCCGGAATCGGGCTCGGTACCCCGCCCCAGGTACATGATCGGGTACCACAACTCCATGACCTCGGCGTTGCCGAAATCCGCGTTCGGCGTATAGATGCACCAGGCGGCCGTCTCTCCGTCCGCGATGGCCCGCGCCGGGGCGCCGTTGGACGCCTGTTCCAGGGTCAGTCCTACGACGTAAACCCCGTACTGCCCCATCCCGGAAAACTCACCGGTCAGCGTGTGCCCGGCTCCCGCGGCGACCTCTTCGAGATATCCGCGGCAATAAAAGGGGCGGGTCATCATCTCGTACAGCGAGCTCAGCCATACCACCGCGGGCGCCCAGGCCACGCCGCTCGCCGCGTGGTAATCCACCGGGAACGGGTTCGCCCACGAGCCTTCCGGCGGCATCTTCGTCTCCCAGGCGTAGGTCGTGCCGCTGCTGAACATATCGAATCCCACGATGTGAGAGAAACCGTTCAGCAGCCCCGACGACAGGGCTACCGGACTAATGTTTTCCCCGAAGGGCACGATCGAACTCGCGCCGTCAAACGAAACCTCCAGCTTGCCCGAAGAGGTTACGGTTATGTCGAGCGGTAGGTTAAACAGCACGTCAATGTCTTGCTTGGGGAGGACCACTCGTTTCCCCTTCATCGCAAGGTCCTTGAACTGCGACTTACGCAGTCGCCCCGGGATGGCCTGCGTCTTTAGCCGCCTCAGCGCGTAACGCCTGCTGTCCTCGACATACTCCCTGACAACGTCCTCGTAGTAATCGAGCCCGTACTTATCGATCAACTGGATGACGCGGTCCCGGATTGTGAACGCGCCGGCTAGCCGGGCTCGCGCGTCGGCCATGATCCAGTCCGGCACCCGAGTCCGCGAGCGGATCTTCTTCTCATACCACGGCATCAACCGGTCGTTTTCGCCTATCTTCTCCATGCAGATCGGAACGCCGTCAGAGAAGCAGTCTGGGTTCAGGAAGCCAATGGAGCCCGGCAGCACGCAACCTACGTCCATGCCGTGGGTTACGGCAACGACCCAGGACACCAGCTTGTCGCCGTAGAAGATCGGAATGGCGGTGTGGAAGTCCATCGGGTGGATGTCACCGTAGTGAGGATCATTGTTCTCGAAGATGTCGCCCGGTTTGAACCCTGGCAGGTCCTCGTAGTCGTTCTCCACGAGCGATTTGATGAAGGCGGCCAGCATTCCCGTGTGGCCGGTGATGCCGCGGGATGTGCACACGCACTCCCCCGTCGGCAGATTGAGCGACCACATCGCGTCGCCCCCCTCCACGGCAATCGGGGAGGATGATACTTGGCAGCCCACAGCCCAGCCCGTATTGCAGATGTTGAGCAGAATCTGGTAGACGGCCTCGTAGTGCCCGGGGTCCTGTTGCTTCCGTGCCAGGTCCCGGAGTCCAAATAGATGCCCCGTCTCCGAGTAGACGCGCTCGTTCTCTTGAAGCTGGTCCTTCAGGGTTCGCACCTCTATGGCCTGAGCACACATCTTACCCGCCCTGCCTTTCCAGCCAGATCGTCTCGCTCTCGTCGAACCGGGCTCGCCAGTCCGACGGTATGAAGAGAGTGGTACTCGGCGCTTCGATAACGGCCAGGCCGCTGATTACGTTTCCGGGCCTCAGTTCACTCATCTCGTAAAGTGCCGCGTCTGTCCATTGCCCGTTGTTGAAGAGGGGACGACTGCCCTTGTACGCCTGCTGTCGGGGCTCTCTGCCCTCCAGGTCAAACCTCGGCAGAGTCGGCTTGAGGGTCGCCACCCGGGCTACGTAGGCCACTTCGTTGATCAGGTAGCTTGCCTGCGGCGGCCGCGCCACCAGCGTGTACATCTTCGTGAACGTGTCTTCGAAGCGCCCCATCAACGCATCCACGTCCTCACCTGTGTTGAGCCGGTGGCCCGGCGCCACCACTTCGATGTCGTAGAGCTGTCCGTAGTAGCGGACGTATGCTATCGGCTCGAGCGTAATCTGGTCGCGGGTGAACCCTTCGGCCAGCAGCTCTCCCACCAGTTGCCCCTCGAGTTCCTCCCAGGCAGCATTCATGGTCCCCGCAGCGTACATCTTCGTCCCTTCGTCCGCGCCGAACGGCACGAAGGCCGAGATGCTCTTGTGACGGCGGTGCGCGTAGTCCATGCAGGCGCCGCCCCAGGCCGAGAAGGCCGCAGCGTGCGGAACCGTGGCCACGGCCTTCCACGGATCGTCCGCCGCGTAGCCGCAGAGGTGCACCGGTCCCGCGCCGCCATAGCCCAGCAGGACGTAGTCCCTGATGTCGTGTCCGAGCATCAGCGTGCGCACCAGGTGCTCCCGCATGACCACGTTGATCAGGTTCAGGCACTGGTCCGCCGCCGTGTAGATGTCCAGCCCCAGCGGGTCCGCAATCTTCTCCTGGAACACATCCAGCGACTTCTGCTTGTTGACCGGCACCCGTCCGCCCAGGTAGTACTCCGGGTTCAAAATCCCCAGGATCATGTTGCAGTCACCGATCGTGGGGATCTCGTTCCCTGTCTCCTGGAACACCGGGCCGGGCGTCCCGCCGGCGCTGTCCGGTCCCAGCTTGATGCGGTTGGTGTCCGGATCCAGGCGAATGTAAGTCCCGGCGCCGGCGCCGATCGATTGGATATCGATCATCGGCACGTTGACGTACATCTGCATCAGCGGCGGCTCACGGTTAATCGGCAGGATGCCCGCCGTGATCGCGCCCGCGTCGAAGCTCGTGCCACCCACGTCCGAGCAGACGATGTTATCGACGCCCACGTGGGAGCCCCAGTACATCGCGCCCATCATTCCACCTACCGGGCCCGACATCATCGTCTCGAACAGCCGGTTGTAGCGGATGTTGGTGACGCCGCCGTAGCAGAGCACTGTCTTCAGTGAACGCGGGTAGCCGTAGTCCGCGAGCTTCTCCTCGACTCCGAAGAGTTGTTTGCGCGCGGGCTCCGCCGCGTAGGCCTGGATGATCGTCGCATTAGCACGTGAGACTTCCCTGACAATAGGGGCGATCTCGCACGACAGCAGCAGCGGCAGTTCCCTTCCCGCTGCCTTCATCTCTTCCCGGGCGATTTCGCCGGCCCTTCGCTCGTGCGATGGGTTGGCAAACGAATTCAAGAACACGATGGCGATGGCCTCTACGCCCTCTGCCAGCAGCTCCTTCACGGCCTGCCGCGCCTCGTGTTCGTACATCGGGATGACTGGAGCTCCGAAGAGGTCCACGCGCTCTGTGACTCCGCGGCAATGCCGTCTCTTCACCAGTGGCTCGCGGTGCTTCCGGTACTGCATGTGCAGGATCTCCGACCACTCATACCCGATCCAAGTCTGCGAGCCCCGGCCCTGGATGGTCATGTCCTCGAACCCTCGCGTCGTGATCAGCCCGGTCCTTTGGCCGTCCATGTTGATCAGCGAGTTGAGCATGCTGGTGCCCGTGTAGATCGCGGTTTCGGAGTTCTCGCAGATCTCGCGCCCGTTGCGCTCCATGCTCAATTGCCAGTAGGTGAGCGCCTCCTCCAGCGATTCCATGTAACCGACGCTCTCGTCGTATCGAGTGGTCGGCGCCTTGCCGATTGCGAAGCGCCCTTGTTCGTCCACGACGATAACGTCCGTCATGGTACCGCCGGCGTCACAAGCCAGGAGATAACGACTCATATGCGGGCTCGACCTCCTTCACACCTGTCCGTCGGGTTGACCGCGCCGGTCGCCGTGTTCAGGACGAGTGCCCGTCCCCTCCTTTGGACACTGCCGGGCAGACGCGTTGCCGCAAAGATGCATCCTGCCGGTTCGGGCTGTCAAGCGTTTTAGTGGCCTGACTATAATCGATTGCCTGGGAAATGGCAAACGATTGTTTGTGCACGCGGAAAGCGGTACTATCCACTCGCGCCGATGGCTCGCGAAAACAGCCGCTGTGCGATAGGAGGTGCGTCTTGAGCAAGCTAGAGGGAAGGGTCGCCGTC
>DASSZB010000403.1:0-8607 GCA_035702935.1 Dehalococcoidia bacterium | reverse complement strand
GATTTCGTCGTCGCCCACCCGAAGTACGGCATCCTCGTCCTCGAAGTGAAGGGCGGAGGCATCTCGTACGACGCGAAGGACGCCGCCTGGACCTCGAAGGACGCCCGTGGAATCGCCCACCCCATCAAGGACCCCTTCAAGCAGGCCGCGGACAACATGTACGACCTCCTCCGCAAGCTCAAGGAGTCGCACATCACCGGCCCCTTCAAGTATCCGATCACCTACGCCGTCGCCTTCCCGGACATCTGGGTGGACCGGGAACTTGGCCTCGAAGCTCCAAGCGAGATCGTCTTCGACATCCCGAAGGTCCGCGATCTCAAGCAGGCCGTCGTCGACGCCTTCAAGCATCGCACCGGTGATGACCGGCCGCCCCCGCCCGGCGAGCCCGCCATCGAGGCGCTCATCCAGCTCATCGGCAGATCCTGGCAGATCGAAACGACAGTCGGCGCTGCCCTCATGGGCCAGGAACGCGCCATCCGTCTGCTTACCGAAGAGCAGTTCGCCGTGCTGGACCTTCTGCGCCGCCACCGCCGTGCCCTCATCACCGGTTGTGCCGGTTCCGGCAAGACCATGCTGGCCGTCGAGAAGGCCCGCCGCCTCGCCGCCGAGGGCTATCACGTCCTCCTCACCTGCTTCAACGAGAACCTGGCCGCCTGGATGGCCCGCGAGTTCAAGGGCTCCAGCGTCGTCGCCACCCATTTCCACGGGCTCTGCACTGACTTCGCTAAGAAGGCCGGTATCGACATATCGCGGCGCTCCGAGTCCGACGCCGATTTCTTCATCAAGCGCCTCCCCGAGGCTCTCTTTGACGCCGCCGGCCGCCTCCCCGACCGCTTCGACGCCATCATCGTCGACGAGGGCCAGGACTTCGACGCCTCCTGGTGGCTACCCCTCCAGGCCCTCCTGGCCGACCCCGATGACGGCATCCTCTACATCTTCTACGACGACAACCAGTCCCTCTACAAGCGCGTCCTGGACTTCCCGATCAAGGACCCTCCATTTGAACTGACCCGCAACTGCCGCAACACCCGCCAGATACATCAGGCCGTCATGTGGTTTCACGATTCGAAAAGCAGGCCGGAATGTATAGGGCCAGACGGCGACGAGCCCAAACTAATCCAGCCGGGAAGTGGCGCCGATGAGCGTCGGACCGTAGAAGACCTTATCGACGGTCTTGTCAATCAAGGAGGCTACGGCCCCGCAGACATAGCCATCCTCACCCGCCACCGCCGCGAGCGCACTACCTTCAACACGCCACCCCGCGGCCAGGGTTGGACCGCCACCTGGGATCTGGGCGATGCCGACGGCAAAGTAGTGTGCTCCACGATCCACGCCTTCAAAGGACTCGAACGCCCCGTCGTAATCGTTTGCGGCCTCGATAATCCCAGCCCGATGGAAGAGAAGGAGCTCCTCTACGTCGCCTTCTCCCGCGCCCGCTCCTATCTCGCCGTCGTCGGCTGGGAGGGCCTCCAGACCGCCTGACCCATACCCCTCGCGGTTGATCGCCCCCCACACCCCCGGGGTTCGTTGTTTGCCATCTGACGAACGCCAGCTTATCTCGCCCCGGCCGGCCATATCGCCTCAGCCCGGCCGCATGGCCGCGTGCGTATACGCCACACGTGGCGATTGGTATGCAGAATAGATCAACTGATACGTAGACTTAATCGCTGTGTCGCATGAGAACGCGTACTATGGTTGCAATATGTTGACCGCCAGTCCCGACGCTTCCGAGTCGTACAGCATCAAGTTCGCAGAACTGAGGTGTAAGCTTGTAAAAGCGCTTGGCACGGATACTGTGGACGTCGTACTGGAGCGTGGCGTCCGAGAGATCGCCGCTTCATACCCTGCGTTTCGGCTTGACAAGACCGAGCATGATGGCCTGCAAGTCACCTGGCAGCCCGGTCCGCTGGCTGAGCATTCTGAAGAGACCGTCCGTGCCGCCTACAGCGCCCTCTACGCGGTCATGCTTATCATCCTGGCTCGTATTCTCGGCCGCGAAATCGCCGTTCGCCTCGCCGCCGCGGTCGATGCGGAGCGTGTCCTCCAGGGTCACCCCATTGAATCCCCACGTTGAAGCCGGGGCCGTGGCCCTCGAGCGCATCACCACTGGAATAGAAGCCCTGGACGGAGTCCTCCAGGGCGGCGTTCCCCGCGGTTCCGTCGTCTTCATCGGCGGCCTGCCGGGTACTGGCAAGACCATCCTCGCTGAACAGATGTGCTGGGCCAACGCCCGCTGGGGAGAAACCGTCCTCTTTATCGGCACGCTGTCCGAACCCACCGTGAAGATGATCCACTTCGCCCAAACGTTCAGCTACTTCGACCCCGCCCTCGTCGACAAATCGGTGGTCTAGGCAGACGTAAGCGGAGCGCTCAAATCGAGGGACGCCGGGTTGGTTTTGGCGGAGATTGATCGCCTCATCGAGGAGCATAGACCGACGCTGGTCGTGATCGACAGCTTCAAGGCGATACAGGACATGTTTCCCGACGACTTCTCCTTCCGGGTTTTCACCAGCGCCGTCGCGGTTCGGCTCAGCATATGGGAAGCGACTGCCCTCCTCGTCGGTGAATACAACGAGTCAGAGATCCGGCAGAGGCCGGAATTCGCCATCGCGGACGGTATCATCTACCTTTACGGGACGGAGGATGGCCTTCGGCAGAACCGCCTGATGCGTCTCATGAAGATGCGGGGGACCTCATTCTTTGGTGGAGATCACAGCTTCGAGATCGGAGGCCACGGCATCACCGTGTACCCTCGCCTGAATCCAACCGTCGTCGGCGAGTACTCGGTTCCCACGCGCCGGATGGGGTCCGCGGTCACTGCTCTCACCGAAATGATGAGCGGCGGTATCTCTGAAGGGACGAGCTGCTTGATCACCGGCATCACCGGCACCGGCAAGACCCTGCTCGCCCTGAGCTTTGCCGTGGCCGAGGCACGTGCCGGAGGCCGCGTGCTCTACATCAGCCTGGAGGAAAGCCCTTTCCAGTTGGTCCGCGACTCTGAAGCGTTCGAATGGGATTTGACCGCTCTTATTGAATCCCGGGCGCTGGACATCATGCATATCTCGCCCTCAGAGCTGAACATCGACCGGCACGCGACGGTTATTCGGGAATGCGCTCTGTCCCTCGGCGCCACACTCGTGGTCATCGATAGCATCAGCTCGTTTGAGGCGGCGGTCCCCGATGTCGCCAGGTACCAGAGTTATCTCTGGGCCATAACTGACCACTTCAAACGTGAAGGCATCAGCATAATCATGACTTCCGAATCGGTTCTCGGAGATACCGCCCAGACTGCGCGGCACATCTCCCTGTTCGCGGACTCCATCATCTCCCTGGATGACATTCATGATGGCAACCGCCGCAAGCGCACAATCCGTGTCGTGAAGATGCGCGGATCGTCGCACGACGATAACAGGCGGGATCTGACTTTTGACGCGCCCGAGATTCGCATAGGACCGCCCCTCGAATCCGAGGCGCCTCGGTTGGACTGAACGACATGGGCAGCAAAAAGACCGTTTGCCTCTCAGAGGAGGATCCAGCGATCCAGCGGTTGATCGTGATGATCCTCGAGCAGGACGGTATCCAGGCGACAATCTGCCCTTCCGGAGAGGAGCTGCTGGGCGCCATTAGCGCCACCAGCCCGGACCTGGCCTTGGTGGACGTTGGCATCCCCGCCGAGCCCACAGTGGGTGTTATTGCCCGAATACGCGCTCAATTCCCCACGCCTGTGATGGCCATGAGCGCCGGCGGTGACGCCGCTGTCGCGCATGCCTGCATCCAGGCAGGTGCGGATGACTACCTGCTCAAGCCCTTTGATCCGGACACTTTGCTTGACCGCGTCGGATTTCTGCTCGGCCAACCTCCAGCCGCAGAGCGGGACACCGCAGTTCTGAGCGCCGGGTCTATCAGGCTAAACTTCCTGGATCGCAGTCTGACCGTTGGGGGCAGACGTGTGCTCATCAGCCGCACCGAATGGGATATCCTCCACACCCTGGCGCGCAACGCCCGCGAGCCCGTCTTTCACGGGGATTTGACCAGGGTGGCATTCGATCCCGAACTACGCAATGACGCCGAGTACCTGAGGCGCTGGGTGGAGAGGTTACAGGCCAAGATTGGTCAAGACCGGGGCAACCGGGAACGCCTGCGTCCTTTCCACGATGTCGCGTACATTCTTGACGTGAGCCCCATCCCTGCAGGGTAGGGGGCGCCTGTGCTGGCCGGCGTTTCTTGGGAATCGAACTCAGGCCGCCTCCATTTCTTCCCGCGAAGGCAACCCCCTCGCCCGGTCCTGCAGATATCGCGTGATCCCCAGTGCCATCCATAGGCCGGGCTCTTGGCCCGGCATCCCCATCACGCCGCTTCCACCTCTTCCCGCCGCGGCAGTCCGCTCGCCCGCTCCTGCACGTACCGCCGGATCCCCAGCGCCACCGCCGCCCCTTCGCCCGCTGCCGATGCCGCCTGCTTCGTGCTTCCAGAACGCACATCTCCGGCCGCGAACAGCCCGGGCACGCTCGTCTGCAGCGACTCGTCCGTCTTGATGAATCCCATCGCGTCGGTTTCCACCATGTCCTTGACCAGGCCACTGTTCGGCGACAGCCCGATGAACACGAACACCCCCGACGGCGCCACCTCGCGCGTCTTGCCGCTTTGCGTGTCCTTGAGCACCACCGCCTCCAGCCGCTTGTCGCCCTTGAATTCAGCCGGCGAGGCGTTGGTGATCACCTCGATCTGCGGGTGTTCGCGCACCTTCTCGGCCACGATCCGGCTCGCCGAAAGCTCCGAGTCGCGAGTGGCTATCGTTACCTTCTTCGCGAACTTCGTAAGGAAGATGCTCTCCTCCCCCGCCGAGTTCCCTCCGCCCACAACCAGCACGTCCTTGTCCCGGTAAAACGCCCCGTCGCAAGTCGCGCAGAAGTGGACGCCCGCCCCGATGAATTCCTCCTCGCCCGGCACTCCCAGCCGCCGGTATGTCGAGCCCAGGGCCAGCAGCACCGCCCAGGCCCCGTACTCCGTCCCGTCCGCCGTCCGCACGCAGCGGTACTCCCCGTCGCTCTCGATACCGACAACCTCTTGCGCGGACAGGATCTCCACCCCGAACCGCTCCGCCTGCCGCACCAGCCGGTCCGCGAACTCCGCTCCCGAAATGCCCTCCGGAAAACCCGGAAAGTTGTCGAGGCGCTCCGTTACGCCCGCCTGCCCGCCCGTGCCCCCGCGCTCGACGACGAGCGTGTCGATCCCCTCGCGCGCCGCGTACAGCGCCGCCGTCAGGCCCGCCGGCCCGCTGCCCACGACGACCAGGTCGTAGAACCGGTTCTTCGCCGTCGTCTGTAGCCCCAGCTCGGCCGCCAGTTCCGCGTTCGAGGGCTCGACCAGCGTCGACCCGTCCTCGAACTCCAGCGTAGGGATAACCTGCTTCCCGTCGTTCACTTTTTCCACGAACGCCAGCCCATCTTTGTTCGTGTCTACGTCGATGAAGTCGTAGTGCACCCGCTGCTCCCCGAAGAACTTCTTCGTCCGCTTGCAGTCGTTGCACCACTGCGTCCCGTACATCTTGATCTTGGTGTGGGCCATCGTCTTCCTCCCGCCCTGAGAAAACGTTTCGGTCACATGGTTAGTACGGACTGCGAACGAGATTGGTGGGGTCCGGGTGCGCCGGCGCCCTTGCTACTGGCTACCGGCTACTTGTCAGTAGATGCAGCGCTGGCAGGCGCATTCCAGGCACATCCCGCCGAAGATGTGCCGCTCGTATCGGTGACCGCAGCCCTTACACAATGCTCCGCTGGCTCCTCCGCCAATAAGATACCCAAGAACCCGCCTTAACAGTAGAGACGCCCCGCTGATTCCTCACGCCGACAACCTTCGCCCACAGATCCCCGCCGGGCCCGAGAAACCTCAGCCGCAGTCGATGGGGCGTCTCCACATCGCCCCGCCACCCGCCGTCGGCGAGGTGTCCCCGCGACGCCCCGCCTTCCTAGCGTGCCGTCCGCGTTAACCCGCAGGCGCTGGTCTCGCTGAACGCCCATTCCAGCAGCCCGGTCGCGTCACCGTACATCTCCGTCTGGGCTCCCATCACGGCCACGATAATCCGCCGCCCGTCCCGCTCCGCCGCTGCCACGATGGTCTGTCCTGCCAGGTCCGTGTACCCCGTCTTGACGCCCACTATTCCCGGGTAGGTACCCAGCAACAGATTCAGATTCTCCAGCGCCGGCCCATCCCATGCCGGCTGATAGAACTGGGTCTGCACGATCTCTGCCAGCAGCGGGTCCCGCAGCAGCTCGCGCCCCATCACCGCCATGTCGTACGCCGAAGAGTACAGGGCCGCGTCGTCCAGCCCGTGCGGGTTCGTGAAGTGCGTGTCCGTCAGCCCCAGCTCATCCGCCTTCTCGTTCATCATCCGCACGAACGCCGGCACGCTTCCACCCACCTCTTCCGCTATCTGGATCGCAGCGTCGTTCCCCGACCGCATCAGGAGCCCGAACAGCAAATCCCGCATGCTCAGCCGCATCCCCGGCTCGATGCCCATCACCGTGGAGTCCGTCTCCAGGGACAGCTCGGGGCCGTTGACATCGATACGCACCACGTCGTTCGGTTCGGTGCGGTCTACGGCCACAAGGGCCGTCATGATCTTGGTCAGGCTCGCCGGCGGCACGCTGACGTGCGAGTTCAGCTCGAACAGCGCCTCGC
The DNA here is from genome assembly GCA_035702935.1 of Dehalococcoidia bacterium. GTDB lineage: Bacteria > Chloroflexota > Dehalococcoidia > SM23-28-2 > RBG-16-64-32 > DASSZB01. Next base: position 1,926 of record DASSZB010000403.1, on the reverse strand, counting down.
CGCACCCATCTTCCAGCACGGTCGCCGAATACCCTGTTATGGGCGGAGCATCCCCCTCGCTGACCGCCGGCGCCGCCTGTGATCGCGGATGCGGAATCCCGGTCTGGGTTGCCTTCGGCGTCGCCGTCTGCGTGGCCTTCGGCGTCGATTCCGAGCATGACCTTCCTGGCGCGCACGATGCTGCCAGCACCGCCGGCTCCTTCAGGGGGGCGCTGTCCCCGCTGTCCCGCGCCAGCCACCAGGCGCCGAGGATGGCCAGCACGAGGACAGGTGCCAGGAAGAGCGGCGAGAGCGAGATATGGATGGCGCCGCCACTCCTCGGTCTCGGCCGCCGCCGCGGCGTGTAAGTGTACTTAAACCGGCTCACTTAACTATGTAACGCGCTAAAAGCTAATCTAATTAACAGTTGCCCCGCCGATGCTACCAGACGTGGCCCGCGGGTGCATAGGTGGACCACAGGTGTGCGACGCCCTCCCCCGTGATATCCTTCCCCTTATCCCGGACCGAGGAGGCCCCCAGTGAAGTTCGGAATCGTCATGTTCCCCGCCGACTACGCCGTCGACGTCGTCACCCTCGGCCGCGCCGTCGAAGAACGCGGCTTCGACTCCCTTTTCCTTCCCGAGCACACCCACATCCCGGCCAGCCGCCGCACCCCCTGGCCGGGCGGCGCCGAACTCCCCCGCGAGTACTCCCACACGCTGGACCCCTTCGTCGCCCTGGGGGCAGTTGCCGCCGCGACGAAATCCATCCTCCTCGGTACCGGCATCTGCCTCGTTATGCAGCGAGACCCCATCACCCTGGCCAAGGAGGTCGCCAGCGTCGACTTCCTCTCGGGCGGCCGCTTCCTCTTCGGCATCGGCGGCGGCTGGAACGAAGACGAGATGGAGAACCACGGTACCGACCCCAAAGAGCGCTGGAAGGTCCTCCGCGAGCGCATCATGGCCATGAAGGAGATCTGGACGAAGGACGAGGCCGAATACCACGGCCGTTTCGTCGATTTCGACCCCATCTGGTCCTGGCCCAAGCCCATCCAGAAACCGCATCCGCCCATCTACGTCGGCGGCGACGGCCCCCACACATTCAAGCGCGTCATCGAGTACGGCGATGCCTGGATGCCCATCCCCGGCCGCAACCCCGTCCCCCTCGCAGACCGCATCGGGATCCTCCAGCAGATGGCGAAGGATGCTGGCCGCGGTCCCATCCCTGTCACCGTCTACGGCGCCCAGCCCCGCCCCGAAGTCCTCGACCACTACGCCGAAGCCGGCGTCGACCGCTGCGTCTTCTTCCTCCCGCCCGTCCCTGAAGCCGAAGCCATCCCCATCCTCGACCGCTACACTGCCATGGTGAAGGAGGTCACCGGGGCCGGCGCCTAGCCCGCAAACCTCCAATTGCCAATTGCGAATTGCCAATTGCCTGCCATGCCCGACTACACCCACCTCCAGCTCCGCCGCGAAGGCCCTGTCCTCGTCGCGACCCTCCACAACCCGCCGCGCAACCTCATGAACGCCCACATGGTCCGCGAGCTGACAGATCTCGCCTCATCGCTGGAGAACGATGCCTAGACCCGCGTCCTCGTCCTCACCGGCGTCGGCGACACCTTCATCACCCACTATGACGTCTCCGAGCTCACCCTTCTCTCCGACCGTATGCAGGACGCCACCACCGTGCCCGCCGGCGGCGAGCTCCACGGCACGCACAAGGCCTTCCTCAAGCTCCAGTCGCTCCCCCAGGTCGTGATCGCTGCCATAAACGGCACCGCCATGGGCGGCGGCTGCGAGCTATCCCTCGCCAGCGACTTCCGCCTCATGGCCCGCGGCCCCGGCCGCATCGGCCTGCCGGAGGTCCGCGTCGGCATCCTTCCCGGCGCCGGCGGCACCCAGCGCCTGGCCCGCCTCCTCGGCGCCGCCAGGGCCCTCGAACTCATGC
>DASSZB010000331.1:0-2001 GCA_035702935.1 Dehalococcoidia bacterium | reverse complement strand
GTAGCGGTGATGCCTGGTAATGCGGGCGGAGCGAAGGGGAGTGCGCCGGGATAAACCGGCTTGGAGGAGGAGATGGAAGAGCTCTACGCCGAAGGTCTAGCGAGCCACGGCGGCCCCGAGTCATGCGTTGACGTTCGTGAGGGCGTTGGCGAAGCGTTGACAGGGGTACACACAGGCTGGGCTATTGAGCCGCGAAATGTCTCTAGTCCGGGGTGCCGACGTCCTGCTCCTGAGCGGAAGGCAACATCGGTGGCAGCGTTTTCGCGAGCTGCCGCCGGACTCCGCGTGGTCGGAGAACCTGTGCATGTGTGGAGCCTCCAAGCGCGAGAACCGGGAGATCCCGTGGTTACCCGTCTGGCTGATCACCGGGCGGGTCGCTCAGGGAAGGCCAAGGCCGTACGACTGAGATGAACGACGACGGGAAGTCAGACGTGCTCGTAGTACCGACGAACCTGCCGAACAAGGCCGCGATGGCGGCGGCGGAGGCGGGGGAGGGAAGGAGCGCGGCCGAGGGGAACACGGGCCGCCTACCACGTGCCGGACACAGGGCCGGACCAGGCGTGCTACAGGGGTTGGACCGTGTGCGTGAAGTGGCACGAAGGGACAAGGAAGCGCGGTTCACGGCGCTGCTGCATCACGTCGACCTGAGCCGGCTGCGCGCGGCCTACTGGGCGATCAGCCCGAAGGCCGCGGCGGGTGTGGACGGGGTGACGTGGGAGTCGTACGGGCGGAACCTGGAGGCCAACCTTCAGGATCTGCATGAGCGGGTCCACAGCGGGCGCTACCGGGCGAGACCGTCGCGCAGGGCGTATATCCCGAAGGCGGATGGGCGGCTGCGGCCGCTGGGCATCGCCGCGCTGGAGGACAAGATCCTCCAGCGGGCCGTCGTCGAGGTGCTCAACGCTGTCTACGAGACGGACTTCCGGGGCTTCTCGTATGGTTTTCGGCCGGGGCGCGGCCCGCATGATGCGTTGGATGCGCTGTCGGCCGGGATCTTCAAGAAGCGGGTGAACTGGGTGCTCGACGCGGATATCCGCGACTTCTTCACCAGTTTGGATCACAATTGGTTAAGAAGGTTTCTCGGGCACCGGATCGCGGATAAGCGGGTCCTGCGCCTGATCGGCAAGTGGTTGAGCGCAGGAGTTATCGAGAACGGGGTCTGGTCGCAGACTGTGGAGGGTTCGCCGCAGGGGGCATCGGTGTCTCCGCTGCTGGCGAACATCTACCTTCACTATGTGCTCGACCAGTGGGTCCAGTGGTGGAGACGGAAGTATGCGCGCGGTGATGTGATCATCGTGCGGTTCGCTGATGATTTCACCGCCGGATTCGAGCACCTGGGCGACGCGAAGCAGTTCATGCGGGACCTGCGCGAGCGGTTCGCGAAGTTCTCGCTGCAACTGCACCCGGACAAGACGCGTCTGATCGAGTTCGGCCGCTTTGCGGCCGACCGGCGGGCGGCGCGAGGTCTGGGCAAGCCGGAGACGTTCGACTTTCTGGGCTTTACGCACATCTGCGGGAAGACTCGGGACGGGCGGTTCTGGCTGCGGCGCATCACGGTCTCGAAGCGGATGCGGGCGAAGCTGAAAGAGGTCAAGGACCAGCTCAAGCGACGCCGGCACGAGCCAGTCCCCGAGCAAGGACGGTGGCTGGGCAGCGTGGTACGGGGCCATCTGGCCTACTACGCGGTGCCCGGCAACGTCCGGGCGGTTCGATCCTTCCGGAAACAGGTGACCAGGCACTGGCTTGCGGCGTTACGTAGTCGCAGCCAGCGCCATCGCCTGAACTGGGATCGGATGAACCGCCTGGCGACACGATGGCTACCACCCGCCCGCATCCTGCATCCCTACCCCGACGAACGCTTCGACGTTCGTACCCGAGGCAGGAGCCCAGTGCGCTAGCAGCGCACGCTGGGATCTGTGCGGGGGGCCGCCCGTGAGGGCGGTCCCTACCGCGACCCTGGCGTTTCGGTGACGGACACGCCGTAGTAAATCACTTCAATTC
>DASSZB010000306.1:0-10366 GCA_035702935.1 Dehalococcoidia bacterium | reverse complement strand
AAGCCATGACACAGCAGCAAGAGAGCGTCGTCACACCGGAGCGCCTCGAGTCGGGCCTGACCTGGCAGCAGTACTTCGCGGACAAGGTGATCCGCAACCGCGACAAGTTCCAGTTCAACTACGACGAGACCCGCATCAGCGACGAAGATGCTGCTGCGCTGCGGGCACTGGTGGCCCTCCCGAACGGGCCCGCCCGGGTGCTCGTCCTCGGCGAAGACTGGTGCCCGGACGTTTTCCGCGGCCTCCCGGTGCTCGTGCGGATTGCGGAGGCGGCGGGCATGGAGCTCCGTGTCTTCCCCCGCGACGACAACCTGGACATCATGAAGGAGTTCCTCAAGGACGGAGAGCACCAGTCCATCCCCACGGCCGTCTTCTACACGCGCGACCACCGTTACATCTGCCACTGGATCGAGCGTCCGGCCAAGGCCAACGCGGAGATGGGCGAGATGCAGAAGCTGTTCGAGGGCCTGGACCGTGAAAAAGACCGCGACCTGATGCGCGACCGCTACAACGAGTTCCAGACAGGCCCCACCTGGTCCTCCTGGCGCGAGGCGACCGTGAAGGAAATCCGCGCGCTGCTCGAAGAGAAGAGCCGGTAGGCGAGCGTCCGCCCGGGGCCAGCGTAGGGGCGCGGGCTTGCCCCGCCCCGCGGGGCGGGCTGCGGACAGGGGGTGGCACACAAAGCGCGAGAGGCAGTCCGCCCCAGACTGCCTCTCGCTATCTCGCTCGTTGAGCGAGACCAGAAGGAGGTCGCCCCTCGAGTTGTCTAATTTATGCTGAGTATAACGCCGGCTTCTTCCGAAAAGTTAACTATTTGGTAATTCGTTATGGCGTTTTACTCGTTGGCCGAGTGACCTCTCACTTGACTCAATATTATAGATGTGAATTTCCTGAATGATGTTACGGCTCCGGGGCATACGGTTCGAATAACCGAGCGGGCGCTCTCTATAATGGATGACGGGAGGTCTGCCACGGCCGAAACGCGTCGATTCGAGGTCCTGGAGCATACCGCCGACGCCGGCATCATCGCCTACGGGGCGGGACTGCCGGAGCTCTTTGTCAATGCTGCGCTGGGCCTGTTCTCGCTGATGGTGGACCTGTCCGGCGTCCGCGAGACAGATTCACGCGAAATCGAGGCCCATGCTTCGGACCTGGAAACGCTGCTCATCCGGTGGCTCACGGAGCTGCTGTATCACGTGGACGCGGAGGAGATGGTCTTTTCGCGCTTCGAGGTAACCGCTATGGACGAAACATCACTCCGCGCCCGTGCCTACGGTGAGCGGATCGATCCCGAGCGCCACGATCTGGGCTTCGGTGTAAAGGCGGTGACCCGACATATGCTCGAAATCGCCCACCAGGACAGCGGCTACAGGGCCACGGTCCTGTTCGATATCTGATGGTCCATGACGGAATGGAAGCGGGTTCTCCAGAAAATCGACAACCAGCGCTGGTTGCTGCCCCAGGACTACAAGCAGGGGATGCGCGTCCCTGGCCTCATCTTCGCCTCGGAAGAAATGCTGCACATCATCGGGCAGGACCAGGCCATCGAGCAGGTCGCCAACGTAGCGTTCCTGCCGGGCATCGTCAGGTACTCCATGGCCATGCCGGACATCCACTGGGGGTACGGCTTCCCTATAGGCGGTGTGGCCGCCATGCGCGTGGACGACGGCGTCGTCTCGCCGGGCGGCGTGGGCTTCGACATTAACTGCGGCACGCGCGTGCTGCGCACGAACCTCACGGAAGGAGAAGTGCGCCCGGTTTTGCACGAGCTCGTGAACCAGGTCTTTCGGGATGTGCCCGCCGGGGTCGGCGGACATGGCCCCGTGCGTGCCTCGGGCAGCCAGATTGACGGCGTCCTGGTTAACGGCGCGCGCTGGGCGCTCGAGCAGGGTTACGCCTGGCCGGAAGACCTGGAGGCGATAGAAGGCGGCGGTGCCCTACCCGGAGCGGACCCGGACCGGGTGAGCCACCGGGCGAAGGAGCGCGGCGCGCCCCAGCTTGGCACGCTCGGCTCCGGCAACCATTTCCTTGAGATACAGGTGATCGACGAGGTTTACGACCGTGAGAAGGCAGCCGTGATGGGGATAACCGGCGCCGGCCAGGTGATGGTCTTCATTCATACCGGTTCCAGGGGGCTCGGCCACCAGACCTGCCAGGATTATCTGGACGTGATGGAGGAGGCGGCCGGCCGATACGGGATCGACCTGCCGGACAAGCAGCTCTCCTGCGCCCCCATCAAGTCGAAAGAGGGGCAGGCATACCTGGCGGCGATGACGGCGGCCGCGAACTTCGCCTTCTGCAACCGCCAGCTCATCGCCCACCGGACTCGCGAGGCGTTCCGCAAGGTGCTGGGCCGTGATCCCCTGGATGACCTCGGGATGCACGTTGTCTACGACGTGGCCCACAACATCGCCAAGATCGAGCGCCACCGCCTCGACACGCATGAGATCAGCGTCTGCGTCCACCGGAAGGGCGCGACGCGGGCCTTTCCCCCGGGGCACCACGATGTGCCGGCCAAATACCAGAAGATCGGCCAGCCCGTCCTCGTCCCCGGGGACATGGGCCGCTACTCCTACATCGCTGTGGGCACGAAGCAGGCCATGGCGGAGACCTGGGGCTCCAGCTGCCACGGCGCCGGGCGCGTCCAGAGCCGGCATGCCGCGAAACGCAGCCTGGAGGGCGTCGACGTCGCCCAGCGGTTGCTCGACCGCGGCATCTACGTCCGTGCGCAGAACCGGAAACTGCTGGCGGAGGAGGCCAGCGAGGCCTACAAGGACGTGGCGATGGTAATCGATGTGCTGGACGACGCGGGGATAGCCACAAAAGTCTGCCGGATGCGGCCTATGGGAGTGGTCAAAGGCTAGCCGTGGTTTCGGGCAGCGGCCGTTCGCGCTAGAATCGCTGCTGATGGCGCTGGAAGGCGAGATCACGATCCTGCACCGGCCCAGCACCGGTCCGCTGGTGGAGACCAGTGACCCCGGCGTCCTGGCCGGCGCGCTGGCCGACGAAGCCGGCCTCCTCTGGCTTGACCTCCACGTCCGCTCGGAGGCTGACGGCGCCATCCTCGAGGATCCCTTCCACTTCCATCCCCTGACCATCGAGGACTCCGTCGCCGATCGCATGGATGCCGCCAAGATCGACGACCACGGAGAATACATCTTCATCGTCGTCCAGGCTCTCAGGGGTTACACCGAGCACGAGGAACTCCAATCGGTTGAAGTCGATCTCTACCTAGGACCGAACTACGTGGTCTCATGCCACCGCGAGCTGCTGCCCGCGATCGAGGAGTTCAAGAGCCGCTGCCTCCGCGACGATGCGCTATTCGCGCGCGGCCCCGACTGGCTCCTGCACGGCATCCTCGACGCCATCGTCGACGAGTACCTTCCGCTCGTCGACGCTGTTGACGAGACGATAGATGACCTGGAGGTGAAGGTGCTGCAGACACCTGACCGCAGCTTGCTGCAGCAGATCATGATGGTCAAGCGCAACGCCCTCCGCCTGCGCCGCGCCACCGCCCCGCAGCGCGAGATCATGAGCCGCCTGGGCCGCGGCGAGTTCCAGCGTCTGATCAAGCCCGAGACCGCCATCTACTTCCGCGATATCTATGATCACCTCGTGCGGGTGGAGTATCTCGTCGAAGCGTTGCGCGACCTGGCGGACGGCGCGTTGCAGACGTACTTGTCCGTGATTTCCAACCGGCTCAATGAGGTGATGAAGATCCTGACGGTAGCTTTCGTGCCGCTGACCATTGGGACCCTGATTTCGGGCGTTTACGGGATGAACCTGACCGAGGGCTTCTGGCCCCCCTCTGACAGCAGCTGGGGTTTCGGGGCGGTTGTCGCCACCATTGTCGGGGCCGCCGTCCTCGTCCTGGCCTACTTCCGCGCGCGCCGCTGGATATGACCGCGGGCCGGCGAGGTGGCGACAGTCTGACGCAAACTGTGCGCCGCGCGGCCGCCAGGGCGTGGAGCCTGCCGGGGCCCGGTGTCGTAACCGGAGCCTCCGACGACGACCCTTCGGGGATAGCGACGTATTCCCTAACCGGCGCCCGGACGGGGTACAGCCTGCTCTGGACCAGCCTCCTAACGTTTCCCCTCAACGCGGCGGTCCAGAATATGTGCGCGCGCATCGGCCTCATGACCGGGGGTGGGCTGGCCGCGGCGCTCCGACGGCACTACTCCCGTCGCCTGTTGCTAGCTCTCGTCGGCCTTCTCTTCATCGCCAATACGGTGAACATCGGCGCCGACATCGCTGCTGTGGCTGCGGGCGTCGATCTGCTAACCGGCGTACCAGAGGGATTTCTGGTGGCGCCGGTAGGGATTTTCATAGCCTCCACGGAGATATTCGTCCCGTATCGCGTGTTCGCCAACTACCTGAAGGTTTTGACGCTCGCGCTGTTCGCGTATGTCATCGATGCGTTCTTTGCGTCACCCGATTGGGGCGCGGCCCTTAAGAACACGTTTCTCCCCAATCTTCGTCTGAACAGCACTTTCATCACGACGGTCGTGGCCCTGTTCGGCACAACGATATCGCCCTACCTGTTCTTCTGGCAGGCGTCCGAGGAGGTTGAGGATATGCATCGTCTGCATATCGAGCGGGGCGATGAACCGGCGATCCGCCGAGAGAGCATCGATGTGGACGTGGGGATGCTCCTTGCCAACGTCGTGTTTTACTTCATCGTTCTGACGACCGCGGCGACGCTCTATCCCCTGGGCATCCGTGACATTTCCTCCGCCCGTGATGCCGCCGAGGCCCTTCGCCCCCTGGCCGGGAGCCAGGCGACAGTCATCTTTGCCGTCGGGTTCATCGGGACCGGCTTGCTGTCCATCCCGGTGCTGGCCGGGTCGGCAGCTTACGCGGTTGCGGAGGTGTTCGGGTGGAAGGAGGGGCTCGAAGAAAAGCCTGCGCAGGCTCCGCAGTTCTATGCTGTCATTGCCCTCTCCACCCTGATCGGGCTCGGGATAGCGGCCAGCGGCGTGGGCGCCATCAGGGCGCTCTTCATCGCCGCGATCATCAACGGTGTCACGGCGCCGATACTCATCGCTGCCATCATCGTCGTATGCAACGACGGCCGGATCCTGGGCCGCCACCGGAACGGGCTGCTGACAAATACACTGGGAGTGGCCAGCGTGGCGATAATGTCCCTTGCTGGGATCGCTATGTTCGCGTCCCTCTTACTTCAGATCTGAGACGAGATCACCAGGATTAACAAGAATCCTGCTCCGTTCGCTATGGCTGAAGACTCTTGATACTGTCTGGCCTCAGACTGGGGAAGCAGGTCCGTCACCGTCAGATAGAACATACCACCGGCTCCTGAGGCGAAGAGGAGAGCGACGAAGCCGTCGGGTGCGCCTCGAAGGAACAACCAGCCGAGCAGAGACGACACCAGCAGGGCGATCCCGATCGTCGAAGTCCAGCCGAGGATCTCCGTCACAGGCGTCTTGTCTCGCCCCGTTGCATTGGCGCGTAACAGCTCGCCTATGCTCAGCCCCTCGCTGAAGTTGTCTATCGCGATGGCCAGGCCGATCAGGAGTCCAATGCTCGGCTCGACGATCGTCCCAGCGCCGATAGCGATCCCCTCGATGACCTCTTCGGCGCTCGTGCCGCCGGCCAGAACCGTGACATCTCCAGCGCGCGGGTGCCGGCGCCGGTAGAATAGCCGGACTTTTCGCCGTTGTTCCGCGGCCTCGCCGGCCAGGCGGCCTCGATGCACGAAAAGATCAAACCCATATACCGCGGCAAATCCCGAACCGAAGCCCAGTGCCGCAATCGCCACCGAGCCCAGGTCAACGGCACTCGGGATCATCTCGAAAGCAATCGCGCCGATGAGGACTCCGCTGGCGAAGCCCAGGGCGCAGGACATGAAGAATGTCGTCGGCCGGCGCCACAGTGCCACGAGGCCACCGGCGACAGAAGCTATCGCCGCGGCGGCCGAGATTCCCAGTAGAGTGGCCAGCTCAGACGACACCCCTCCGTCCCCTCGCTGACGCTACGCGTCGGTCTCGCGGTCTTCACCCGGCGCCGCGACCTTCGACGTCCCATACGGGACCTTCACGCCCTCTCGCAAGAAGGCTTCCGCCAGCCGGCGTCGAAGCTCCGCTGCCACCTCCCAGCGCGCCGTGGGCCGGGTACGCGCCGTCACTGTTACCTTGACGCCGTCTTCGCCGACCGACTCCACAGCCCTCAGCGCGGGTTTCTCCGTTATCAGGCTCCCGAAGCGGGCGTCAGCCGCCAGTTCCCGCCCGACAGCTTCGGTAATGCCGCGCACGCGCTCGAGGTCCTCGCCGTAGGACACGCGGACCGGGACGTTTACCTGCGCGAAATCCCGGGTGTAGTTGGACACCACGCCGATGCTCCCGTTTGGCACGGAGTGCACAACTCCGTCTTCGTCCCGGATGATCGTGCGGCGCAGGCTGATGTCCTCGACGGTGCCCGTGACGTCTGCGATCTTGATGACGTCGCCGCGCCGGTACTGGTCTTCCGCCAGCAGGAATATGCCGTTAATCGCGTCGCGCACGAGGGCCTGGGCGCCCAGCGCCAGCGCCAGGCCCGTGATGCCGAGGCCGGTGACGATGGCCGTTATGTCGACCCCCATCTCCCTCATGATCGTGATGGCGCCGATGAGGATCACGCCGATGCCTGCCGTCCGGTGCACGACGCCGACGATCGTGTCCGCGCGCTTCGCCATCTCCTCGTCGGGCGGGTGCGCCCCTCGCATCATGGCCGTGCGGGCCACCCGGGGAAAGATGGTGCGGAAGATGGCGTAAGCCACCAGGAGGACGACGATGATGAACGCCACGTCCGGCGCTTTGTCCTCAATTTGGTCCCAGGTGCTTGTCAGGAAAGGCAGCAGCATGTGGCCCTTAGGCTATGGGAAGCGGTGTGGGCCTGCAAGAGCGGTATACTCGCCACTATGAATCTGCTGCATCGCTGGTACTGCCGCTCGCCGGGCTGGGCGAAGGTGGTCCGCGAGTTCATGATGCCGGGCGTCATCGGTGAAACAGACCTTGGGGACAATGTACTCGAGATCGGCCCGGGTCCGGGCCTTACCACCGACTGGCTGCGCGGCCGCGTGCCGCACCTCACGGCGATAGAGATCGACCGGAAACTGGCGGCGTCGCTAAAGGAGCGTCTCCAAGGCACCGACGTGACGGTCGTCGAAGGGGATGCCACGGCCATGCCCTTCCCGGACGCATCGTTCACGGGGGCTGTGTGCTTCACGATGTTGCACCACGTGCCATCGCCCCTGCTTCAGGATCGCTTGCTAGCTGAGGCCTGCCGTGTGCTTCGCGCGGGTGGCGTCTTCATCGGGTCGGACAGCACGCCGAGCCTTCGCTGGAACCTCTACCACCTGTTCGACACGCGGACACCCGTTGACCCGGACGGGTTCGCCGCGCGGCTTGAGTCGGCTGGGTTCGCGGATGCGAAAGTGCGCCGCGGCCCCGGCCACTTCAGCTTCGTGGCTGTGAAGCCGGGCGCTCAGAGCGCGCCGTAGGCGGCTTCGAACATCGCTTGCCAGCGCGGGTCCACCAGCTCCGGCGACATGATCATCTTGTTCATGGCGTAGCCTATGCCCATGCGCTTCTCGGGGTCGGCGTAACCGAAGGACCCACCCATGCCGGCGTGGCCGAACAACCGCCCGCTCGGGCTAATCTGCATCTCGGGGATGTCCAGCATGTAGCCGAGCCCCATGCGGGACGGGAGCATGATGATCGCGTCCTCGCCGTAGGCCTGTTCCTCCGTCGCCGCCTCGATGGTGGCCTCGCTCAGGACCCGGAACCCGTCCACCTCGCCACCGCGGGCCAGAGCACCGTAAAGTCGGGCCAGGGCGCGCGCGTTCCCGTGTCCGTTGGCGGCCGGAATCTCGGCCGCCCGCCACTCTCGCTTGTTCATGTAACCAGAATCCAGGATCGTGTCCATGCTGATCATGAAGGCGCGAAAGTTCATGGAGTTCGGATCCATGAAGACCTTCGTCAGGGGATTATTCGAGTCCAGCGCCGGCATCGGCGCCGGGATAATCTCGGCCGTGCGGGCGTCCTCTTCCGGCCCAAATCCAATCATGAAATCAATCCCGAAAGGCTCGGCGATCTCCTTCCGGAAGTACTGGCCGACGCTCATGCCGCTTACGCGGCGAATCACCTCGCCCACCAGGTGCCCGAAGGTCACCGCATGGTACCCGTGCCGCGTCCCCGGCTCCCACCAGGGCTCCGCCTCAGCCAGCGCGTCCCGCAGCGGCTCCCAGACGTACCCCGCCCCCGGCGGCAGGAAGTTCCGCGGCGCCGGCAAGCCCGCCTGATGGCTCAGGAGGTAGCGCACCGGGATCTTGTCCTTCCCCGCTTGCGCGAACTCCGGCCAGTACTGCGCGACGGGCGCGTCGATGTCGAGCTTACCCTGGTCCACGAGCCGGTGCGCGCACGTGGCCACGATCCCCTTTGTGGTCGAGAAGGTGTTCACGATCGTGTCCCGCTCCCACGGCCTCGTCCTTGCCGCGTCCGCGTGGCCACCCCAGAGGTCCACCACCATCTCGCCGTCCACCATGACGGCAAGCGATGCGCCGACCTCGCCGTGCTTGCTGAAGTTGTCCGCAAAGACGTCTCGCAAGCGGCTGAAGCGGGGATCGCAGGTGCCGTGCACCTCAACGGCTGTGGTCATTGTTTCCTCCCATGCTAGCGATTGCGTAAATGGTAACAGATGGGGCCGGCCGTTCGTCGAAGGCGCGTCCGTTACCCGGTCGCCTGGAGCTTTTCGAGCGGCGCGAAGGAGAGCAGCAGCTTCTTGATCCCGGCCTCTCCCCTGAACGCCACGACCACCTGGTAATCGTTCCCGGACGGCTCGCAAGAAACCACGATGCCCTCGCCAAACTTGGTGTGCCGAACATGGTCCCCCGCCGCGAAGCTCTCCGACGGGACCGATCGTTCCTCGAAGTGCTCGTGCTCCGAGTGGACAGCGTAGCGGTAGCGCTGCGGTAGCATGGCCGGTTGCACGGCTCGCTGCGTCGTCGCGATCAGTTGCGGAGGGATGTCCGCGAGGAAGCGTGAGGGCGGGTTGTGGCCCGTGAACGCCCGCCGGAAGGCGCGGACGAGGTACAGGTGCTGCTTGGCGCGCGTCATCCCGACGTAGCACAGCCGCCGCTCCTCCTCCAGTTGCTCTGGGCTGCCACTCTCCAGGGAGCGCATGTGCGGCAGCAGCCCCTCCTCCATGCCCACGATCATCACCACCGGGAACTCCAGCCCCTTCGCCGCGTGCAGCGTGATCAGCGTAACCGAGTCCGCCTTTTCGTCGTACTCGTCGACGTCCGTGATCAGTGCCACGTCCTCCAGGAACGATGGCAACGCCTGGTCCGGCTTCAGCTGGTCGTATTCGATGACAACGGCCCGCAACTCCTGCACGTTCTCCCAACGCTCCTCACCGTCCGGGTCGGACATGATGTATTGCTTGTAGTCGGTGCGGTCGATTAGCGCGTCCACCAGTTCAGAGAGCGATACCGTCTTCGAAAGCTCAATCAGCTCGTTCATAATTCCAAGGAAGCGCAGGAGCGCCCCGGCCGTCCGCTTCTGGAACGGATGCGCGCCCGTTGGCCCTTCAGGCGAGTCCGCTTCGGCGTCCGCCACGAGCTGAAGCGAGGTGTACGGCGGCACGGAGCGCTCCCGCGACCAACGGGTGAGTTCGGCCAGCGTCCGGTCTCCGATGCCGCGAGCCGGCACGTTGATGATGCGCATCATGGCCACCGAATCGAACGGGTTCTGGACCAGGCGCAGGTACGCCAGCAGGTCTTTCACCTCGCGCCGCTCGTAGAACCGCGTCCCGCCCACCAGCCGGTACGGGATGCTCCTCCGCACCAGCGCTTCTTCGATGGGCCGGGACTGCGCGTTCGTCCGGTACATGACGGCGACGGACCGGTGTGGCAACTTCTCGTCCCGGCTCAGCCTCTTAATCTCCTCCGCCACAAAAGCCGCCTCGTCTTCGTGGTCATACGCTTCGTGGACGACGACGGGGCCGCCGGGCCCGTTCTCGGTCCACAGGTTCTTCTCTTTGCGCTGCTTGTTGAGCGCGATCACGGAGTGGGCCGAATCCAGGATCGTCTGCGTGGAGCGGTAGTTCTGGTCCAGGATGACGACGCGCGCATCCGGGAAGTCGTGTTCGAAGTTGAGGATGTTCCGGATGTCGGCCGATCGCCAGCTGTAGATCGACTGGTCCGGGTCCCCGACGACGCAGATGTTGCGGTGCCGCGAAGCGAGCTGCTTGCCGAGGACGTATTGCGAGATATTGGTGTCCTGGAACTCGTCTATGTGTACGTACTGGTAGCGGTCTGCATACTTTTCCAGCACGTCCTCGCGTTCCTGGAACAGCTCTACTGTTTTCACCA
>DASSZB010000139.1:0-2989 GCA_035702935.1 Dehalococcoidia bacterium | reverse complement strand
CAGGCCCAGCTCCACCTCGGGAATCGAGAACCAGGCCGATTCGCCGGCGACACGCAGGTCGCAGCAGGCCGCCAGCACGAGGGCTCCGCCTACAGCGAAGCCGTGGACGGAGGCGATCGTGATCTGGTCCAGGTTCTCGATAGCGGCGGATGTGCGGGAGCCGATACCGGAGGTGTGGCGGACCTGGAGCTCGTTGCTGGAGCCGGGGTCCCGCCACTCGCTGGTGTCCGCTCCGGAGGAGAATCCTTTGCCTGTGGCCGTGAGGATGACCACGCGGGTCTCGAAGTCGTCGCCCAGGCGCCGGCAAACGTCCTGCAACTCCATGTGCATCTGCCTGTTGATGGCGTTGCGGCGCTCCGGCCGGTTCAGGCGAACAGTCATGATTGGCCCACTGCGTTCCGCAGAGATCGTCTCGTAGTCCATTGTGTGCTCCTCGCTGCCGATTTCGAGCAGAGTGTACACGACGGGCAAGCCATAGGGGCGGCCCGAAGGCCGCCCCTAAGGCTCGTGCGTGAGCGCTGGATCACCAGGCCGCTTCGCCATCAGACGCGCCCTTGGAGCGCGCCGCGCCCCATGCCTCCAGCCCTTCGCCGAGGCGGCGCAGGCTGCGTCCGGCGCCTCTCAGCATCGCGGACCCGGGCGGTCTGACCCGCTTGCGCACCGCCCAGCCGGGTGGCCGGCGCCGCGCGCGCTCCTCTTCCAGCTCACGTACCTTTTCGCGTACATACAGTTCGTACCACATTTGTCTTCTCGACTTTCTTGCTAAATCCATTGTTGATGTTTGTGCGCCCTAGCCCTGACGCTTCAACTGGCCGGTCTTCTTGGCGTACCGTTCGGCCACCGCGAAGACGGCGATGCCCAGGGGCACCAGCGCCACACCGAATCCGGCGAGGATCAGCAGCTCGTCCCAGACGCCCGCCAGTCCCTGGCCGTCGATGATCGCGGCGCGGATGCCGTCCAGCAGGTACGTCGCCGGCGAGATGTACGAGAACACCCGCAGCCACGCCGGCAGGACGTCCACGCTGTAGTACACACCCGACACCAGCAGCACGATCGCCTGCAGCATGAACGACATCTGGGTCCCCCGCTCCGGGTAAAGGAGCGGAAGGATGCCGGTCAGAATGCCCAGGCCCGCGACGCTGACGCTGCCGACGGCAATCACCGCCGCCGCTGCGAACCAGTCCGCCTGCCCCAGCCCAACGTTGAAGAAGGGCAGGGCGATCAGGAAGATAAGCAGCGTCCGCACTATGGCGTGCAGGATTCCGAACACGCACATGCCGATCAGGTGCAGGGACCGCGGCACCGGCGCCATGAGCGTGTGCTCGATGGTGCCTTCCCAGCGCTCCCAGGTGATCACCAGGCTGATGTCGTCCAGCACCGCTGAGAGGTACGCCCAGACGAGCGTGCCCAGCAGCAGGAACAGCACCAGGCTGGATGCGTTTTCGGTAATTCCCGCCTGCTCTGCTTCCTTGGCGATGAACGTGATCGCCAGCGTGTTCACCACGCCGTAGACCAGCCAGACCAGCTCCCACGCCCAGTAGCGCTTCCAGAGGTTGGTCTGGCGCTCCACGAACGCCCATATGAGGTTGGCGCTGCCGCTGCGCTGCGACAGCGCTATTCGGTTCGCGGCTGAATTGCTAACCATCTCTTCTGCTCCTCAGAAATCCAATTGCTGGTTTTGATGCGGTGCGCACCCTGGGTCCCACGCCGGAGCCCGAGTACAGTTCCGCCAGTGTCATCGGACGGGAGGCAAGTTCGTCGGATCTACCGTGCCGGGCCAGCCAGGTTTGGGCTTCGGCCACCGAAAACGGTGTGAATTCGACCTCCGCTGCGGTTCTGCCGGGCCGCGATACCGCGTCGTTCAGGGCACCCAGCCGTTCGTTCGTGCTGATCAGGATCAGCACGCGAAGACCCTGGCCAATCAGACCCTCGCTCAGGTTCAGCAGTCGGCTCAGAGCTTGACCCTGACGCACACGAGCGTCGCGCCACAGAAGCTCACCTGCGTCCTCAATCACGAGCAAGCGCCACCGCCTGTCATCGTCCGTTTGTGCAACGAGTGTCTGCATCATGTAGCCGGCCTCGCCGAAGAACGTCTCGGGGTCCGCGATATACTCGACTGAACACCAGCGCCTCCATTCACGGCCGAATGCCCGTATGACATACGTCTTGCCTGTTCCGGGCGGCCCGTGAAGAAGAATCAGACGACCACCAACGCTCGGACGGTACCCGAAGAAAATCCTGTCCAACTGCTGGCGTACAGCATGCGGATAGTTCTCCGCGATGGTCCTCCAGGTCGGCACGTCGATGCTCCGGCTGTATGAGGCAGGCTCCTCGCCGGACCAGTGCCGGAAGACGATCTCCACCTGGCGCGATCGCCGGACCTTCGCCGGCGGCAGCCACACCTTCAGCTGATCGATGGCAGCCTCGAAATCCCCAGGGCTGTTTGTCGCCGAGTAGACATATGCGTTGCACTTACCGCCTGGGTTGATGAAGACCTGGGAGACCATTCCGCGCAGGTGCAACATCGCGATCTCGCGCCTCCATGTGTGCGAGGCCGCAGTGACGGACTCCGCGGGCAGTTCGCGCAGGTGAGCCTTAGTGGTCCAGGTCGCGCCGTACTTGAAGCGCAGGTCCTCGCGAAGAACAACTTCAGCCAGCCAGGACTCCATGTATTCGTCGTCCGGTCCCTGGACAAAGTGCATCCTTGGCGTGACCCGTGTAGTCGTTACGCCCTCTCTGCGGATCTCTTCGATTATTCCCGTCGTCTCCATCCTTCTTTTGTCTCCGTGACTCTAGCTTCCGACAACCACCTCGGCCGCCACCTCATCCTCGTCGATGCTCTTGCCGGTCAGTTCCATGAACACCGTTTCCATATTTATCTCTTCCACCGGCCGGCCCCGGGCCACCCGGTTCCGCAGCTCCAGCGGCGTGCCTTCGGCCACGATCCGGCCGCCGGCGATGAAGGAGATGCGATCGCAGAGGATCTCCG
>DASSZB010000018.1:0-4672 GCA_035702935.1 Dehalococcoidia bacterium | reverse complement strand
TGCCCGCAGGATCAGCGCGCCAGCAGCGTCCAGCCCCGTCAACACTCCCGGCCCCTCGTTGTCGAGCGCATCATCCATCAGGCGCCTGGCCTCGGCCCAGTCTCCTCGCCAGAAATGCGCGAAGCCCAGTGTCGCTGTACCCCCCGGCGCCAGGGTTGAGACCTCCTCGCCCTGCAGCTTCGCTTCTTCGCGCGCCGACTCCAGGAAAGCGGCGATGTCCCCCGTCTGCATCAGGCGCACGATCGCCGCCCCGCGGGAGACGAGCGACTTTGCCCCGAGGTGGCCGAGCCGGTCGGCCAGCGGTATCAGCTCCTCGGCCAGGCGTTTTCCATCTTCCAGGCGTCCCAGGCCGATAAGCCCGATCTGCCGTAGCCACATAGCGTTGCACAGCTCCCAGAGATCGCCGGTTGCCCTCAACAGTTCTACGGCCCGCATACTCGATTCCAGCTCTTCTTCTAGTCTCGGGAAGGCGAAGAAGAACATCGCCCGGTACATAAAGGTCCGGCCGAGGATGTGCTGATCGCCCACTTCTTGAGCCGTCGCCAGCGCCTCGTCCAACATCTTCGCCGCCGGATCGCGGAACCCGGCCAGTCCCACGGTAAGCCCGGCGATCCCCATCAAAGTTGCCCTCTCTCCTGTGGGCGTCTTCTTCAGCCGCGAAAGCCCCTCGTTGCTGAGCTCCAGTGCCTCCAGGAAGCGCCGGGCCCACATCAGCTGTTGGCAGACCGAGGCGTAGATGCGCGCCGGCGCTTCGGTGTCGCCCAGGGACCGGTACAGCGCGATACTCTCCCGCCAGGCCTTCATCGCCTGGTCCCAGCGCCCGGTCCCGCGCAGCGCCAGCCCCCGCTTGTGCGCGAGTTCTGCCCTTGCCTGTCGCTCGCCGGAGGGGGTCATCTGCAACGCCTGCTCAAACAAGCGGAGGGCATCCTCGAACGCGGCCCCCTCCAGTGCCCGGTTTCCAGCCAGTCCCAGGTAGTGCGCGGTTTTCCTTCCTTCAGCCGCTGCGCCCGCCTGTGAGAGGTGGTATGCGACATCCGGGGCATGCCGCTGTTGGAGGCTCTCCTCAAGCCGCTCGATCTCCTCGGCTACCTTGAGATGCAACCGCTGGCGTCTCGCCGCCGAGACCTGGCTGAGCAGCGTCTGCCGAATGAGCTCGTGGTTGAATCTGAACGCCGCCACGCTGTCATCTGTAGAGGAGATCACCAGGTGCGCGCGCTCCGCTTCGTCCAGCGCGTCCAGCAGGGTCTCAGTTCCCATCTCGCTCACCGCGTCCAGCAACTCGAAGGCGAATGCCCGCCCGATGACCGCCGCCGCAGTCAGCATCCGCTGGCAGTTCTCGCCCACGCGTTGTAGCCGCCGGCTCAGCACCAGCTTCAGGCTCTCCGGCACGTCCGTCTCGCCCACCTCGAGGTTCTCGCGCCAGCGGCCCTCCAGGTCGAACAACGCTCCTTCGTCTGACAGATGCGTGAACAACTCTTCGGCGAAGAATGGGTTACCCTCGGTTTCCCGGTAAATCACCCGCACGAGGGGCGGCGGCGGGGCGTGACCGCTGAGTGCGAGGAGCATCGATCCCAGGCCCGCCTCGTCGAAGCGCTTTAGGCTGATCGTTCGGGCCAGCCGCTGCCGGTTCAGTTCTTCTATGGCGCGCGCCAGTGGCCTGCCTGCCTCCACCTCGGCGTCGCGGTACGTTGCGATGACCAGCAATCTCATGGAAGGCAGGTGTTGCGCTAGATACTGGAGGAGGAGCAGCGTAGAGTCATCTGCCCACTGCAGGTCCTCGGCCACAACCATCACCGGCGCCGCCGAGGTCGCCGCGGCGAGGAAGTCACGTATCGAATTGAAGAGATAAAGCCGCTCGTGCTCCGGCGGCAGTTCTACCGGCGACCCAATGTCCGGCAGCATGCGCCTCACATCCGGCACGATCTTGGCCACTTCCGGGCCCCGCCCTGCCAGGGCTGCCTTCAGAGTCTCTGGCGCCAGACTGCGGGCCATCGCCTCCAGCGCTTCGGCAAACGGTAGATATGGCGGCCCGCCTTCCATCTCGTAACAATGGCCCGTCACCGTCAGCACTCCCCGCTCACTGGCCTCCGCGGCCGCTTCCTCGCACAAGCGCGATTTCCCGATCCCTGCCTCGCCGCGGACCAGCACCAGGCCCCCCGCGCCCGCCGCGGTACGCTCCAGCAACTGCCTCAACTGCTGCCGTTCTCCCTCACGGCACACGAATGGCGTCCGCTCTTGCACCGCCGGCGGCCGCACTCCGTCCCCTTCTTCCTGCCAGATGATCTCGTGCAACCGCCACCGCCCGTCGAAGCCCTTCAACCGGTATCGTCCGCGGTCCACGAAGCGGACCTCCTTCGCGGAACCCAGCAGCGACTTCACTGTCTCCGAGACGAAGATCTGGCTGCCGGCGGCTTTTGCTGCTATCCTCGCCGCCGCGTTAACCGTTGACCCGAACAGGTCCTGCTCCTCCCGGATCACGTCGCCGGCGTTGATGCCGATGCGGACTTGCACTTGTTCCTCTATCGGCAGATTCCCGTTGTGCGCGGCTATTGCCTGCTGGATGGCCGTCGCGCAGGCGATGGCCCGCCGCGCCGACCCGAAGGCAACCATAAAGCCGTCACCCAGCGACTTCACTTCGTAGCCGCCGTGCTCCCGCAGTTGGGCGCGAACCAGGTCCCGCTGGGCGCGGAGGATCCCCTGGGCAACCTCGTCGCCCCGCGAATTGGCGAGAGCCGTCGATCCCTCGACGTCGGTGAAGAGGACTGTGACTGTGCCTTCCGGCAGTTCTTGAGACATTAACGGACCGCTGATGAGTCTGACAGGCCCGCCCCGGTCAAGTATACCCGGGAGCCCTGTGCCTGGCCATTCCGCCTTGACCGGCGCCCGCTCGCCTGCCAAAATCGACTGACGGCCGGGGCCAGTGGTCTTTCAGCGCTCCGGCCTTCGTTGTTCTCCAAGGGGTGCGCATGTACGTAATCGGTCTCACGGGCGGCATCGGCAGCGGAAAGTCTACAGTCGCCAAACTGCTTGAAGACGCGGGCGCGGTCGTGCTCAGCGCCGATCTCATGGGACACGAGGTGTACCTGCCCGGCAAGCCCGCGTACAACGAGATCATCGAAACGTTCGGGCGCGAGGTCGTCGCCAAAGATGGCACCATCGACCGCAAGAAGCTGGGCCCGATCGTATTCAGCGACCCGGCCAACCTGGCGAAGCTCAACGCTATCACCCACCCGCGCATGAAGGAGATGATGCGCGAGCGGCTCGGCGAGATCGCCGCCGGGGGCGCCACCTACGCCGTGCTGGAAGCGGCGCTGCTGTTTGACGCGGGGTGGGACGACCTGGCCGACGAAGTCTGGGTGACGGTGGCGCCGGCGCGCGTCGCCGCCGAGCGCACGGCCGCCCGCAGCGGCATTCCCGTGGAACAGGTCCTCGAACGCATCCAGAAGGCCCAGATGCAGAGCGACGAACGCGTCCGCCGCTCAGACGTGGTAATCGATACCAGCGGGACGATGGAAGAGACTGTCGAGCGCGCGCGCAAGGCCTGGACAGCGATGCGAAAGCGCGTGGAAGGCCGCCGGTAGGGCGTAGCCTGACTGCAGGAACGCGCGTTTGAATGTATGCTAAGTGAAGATGCCGGACAGCCCGAGGATTGGACCAGATGACCACTGAAGAGACCTACCGCCAGTACGCGATCGAGGAGTACACCGTCGACCGGGAGCCGTACTACGTACCGGTTAAGGACGAGATCGAGCTCTTCGAGGCGGCGTACACGCAGAAGATACCGGTGCTCCTGAAGGGGCCCACGGGCTGCGGCAAGACCCGGTTCATCGAGTACATGGCGTTCAAGCTGGGCCGCCCTCTGACCGTGGTCAAAGAGGGACAGAAGGCGGCAGCCAGCGCCAACGGCCACGGCCGCCCGCTGGTTACCGTGGCCTGCCACGAAGACCTGACAGCCTCGGACCTGGTGGGACGGTACCTGCTGGAGGGCGACTCCACGCGCTGGATCGACGGCCCTATCACGCGGGCGGTGAAGGCCGGCGCCATCTGCTACCTGGACGAGGTCGTGGAGGCGCGCAAGGACACTACAGTGCTCATCCACCCGCTCACCGACCACCGGCGGTTGCTGCCCATCGAGAAGCTGGGGCAGATCGTGGAAGCGCGGACGGGGTTCCTGCTCGTGATCTCCTACAACCCGGGATACCAGAGCGCGCTGAAGGACCTCAAGCACAGCACGCGGCAGCGCTTCATGGCCGTCGAGTTCGACTACCCGCCCCGTGACCTGGAGACGAAGATCATCGGCCACGAGGCCGGCGTCTCAGACGACATTGCCATACAGCTCGCCAAGCTGGGCGAAAAGGTCCGCCACCTGAAAGAGCACGGACTGGCGGAGGGCGTGAGCACGCGCCTCCTCATATACGCCGGCCGTCTCATCCACGAAGGGATTCCGGCGCGGCGGGCCTGCCAGGTGGCCGTGGTCTGGGCCCTGACGGACGACAGCGATGTTCAGAAGAGCATCGAAGAGGTGGTGTCGTCCATCTTTGAGTAGCGGAGTTTGCCCTCGTAGCTGCAGGTCTTTAGACCTGCCGGGCAGACCTGAAGGTCTGCAGCTACGATGCCGTGATCGAACGGGTGCCACACCATGACAACCTCTGAACGCAAGCGCATATATACG
>DASSZB010000037.1:0-4734 GCA_035702935.1 Dehalococcoidia bacterium | reverse complement strand
GCAAACGCCGCGCGATCTCTTCCTGCTGGTGCCCGCCGATGGTGGGTTGTCGTTCCGGCTCTTCACCTTTAGCGGTCCGTCGGCCGCCGCTGCGCATCTCGCCACCCTGGGTATCCAACCCGGCTCCAAGCCCGGGTACGTCGCCTTCCGCGCTCTGAACGCCGCCGTCCTTCCCGGCGGCGACGATCCGCTCGAGGCGGTCGTTCTCATCAGTGATGCCGACCGACCCGGGATCGTCGACCTGTACTCGTTCATCGACATGGACTCCGCCAACACCTTCGTCCAGCAGGAAGCCGAGCGCGGCCTGGACATGGCCTATGTCGCGGTGCACTGGGCGGCGCCCGTAGACCTCACCCTTGTGGACGAAGCGTTCACGCACACCGAAGAAGAAGAACAGCCCGCGGTCCCGGCCTTCGCCGTGCCGATCCCACCACGACCGAACGGCGCTACTCCGGCCCCAGCGCCGGCTCCCGTAGCCGCGGCCGCCGCTACACCTCCCGCGGCACCAGAGACCGCGCGCTAGCGTCAGCCGGCCAAGCAACCAGCAAAGGCAGCGCCGGATACCCGCGTGCGCGTGCCCGTGACCTCAGCCGGCGCCGTGTTCGAACCCGCGCCTCCGGCCCCTAAGGCCGCAGCCGGTACGGAGCGGAATTCCGCGACGGGGCTCCTTGCGGACATCCAGGCGTGGGGTGGCTGGGATGGGTTGGCGCCATTGCTCATCAATGCGGCGCTCACCAACCAGACCACCTACGAGGAATTCGAACGGGATCCCTTCGCCGGCGGCCGCGCCCGTTTGATCGTGGCATTGGCGGCGATCGCCGCCGCCTTCGGAGCCATGAATGGTGGGCTCACGTCGGTCATGGCGCACCTTCCGTTCTTCGTGCTTGGTTGGGGCGCGTTCGTCTACACTGTTTACGCTGTTGGTACCGGGGCCTTCCCCGGTCACCGCGACGAGCGCACTTTCCGGCGCCTGTCACTCGGTCTCGCGCTGGCCACAGCGCCGGCCCTCCTCCTGGTGCTGGGAGTTGTGCCCACGTTCGGTCCCCTGTTCGTGCTCGGCGCCTACGTCTGGATACTCCTGACCACCACGGCTGCCATTGGACTACCGCTGGAGCTGAACCGCGACCTGTCTCTCATCGTCGCCACCGTTGGCTGCCTGGCGCTGTTCACGGTCTCCCAGGTCGTGCCGCTGGTCCTCTTCTAGCAGCCCGCCGGAGCGCCTGCGACGAAGCCCGCATGGGCCGGATTCCGTTGCCTGCCCGCCGTCGCGGGACACGACGGCCACCGCCCGGCTAAAATAGCGCCGTAAATCCAGCGCGCTGCGCACCTGCACGTCCTCTGCGACGGAGGTTTCTTCAGACGATGGACCGCGCCCGGGCATACCTCGTAAGCATCGCCTTCGCCGCCGCCGTTGCCCTGCCAATCCTCGGCTCGACTAAGAGCGACAGTTTCCCGCTCAGCACCTACCCCATGTTCTCCGGCCGCCAGTCGCCGGAGGCCGACATTCCGCACGCCGTCGCCATCACCGATGACGGCGAGCGCCGCGTGCTCCCGCCGGACGCCTTCCTCAACGACGAGGTCATCCAGGCCTTTGAAACGCTCCGCCAGGCGATCTCGGACGGCCCCGAAGCGACGCAGGCACTGTGCGAGCGCCTCGCCGCCCGCGCCGGCCGGCCGCATGACGTCGTGGTGGAGATCGTGACTGACCGCTACGACGCTATCCGCTACTTCGAGGGCGACGAAGAGCCGCTGCGGTCCACGGTGCACGCGTCCTGCGAGGTCCCCCGCAATTGAACGCCTACGCGGGAACAATTGACCGCTACTGGCGGGTGTTTGCCCCGGCGGCACGCCTCGCCGCGCTGCGGATCATCATCGGCGGTTTCGCGCTTGGTTATGTCTTGATCCGCGCGGGCAACCTGGGCAGCTACGCCGGCCTCCCGGACGCGCAGTTCGATCCCGTCGGTGTCACCTTGGTGCTTTCGGACCCGCTGCCGGAGACCGCGGTGGAGCTGCTACCCTGGCTGACCGCCTTGGCCGGCCTCGGCTTCGTCCTCGGCTGGCGATACGCCATCACCGGCCCGGCCTTCGCGCTGCTCCTCCTCTGGGTGACCACGTACCGCAACTCCTGGGGCCAGATCTTCCACACTGAGAACCTGCTCGTGCTCCACGTCCTCGTCCTCGCTCTCTCGCCCGCAGCCGACGCGCTCTCGTTCGACGCCCGGGGGCGAAGCGTGCCCGGCGACGACGGCCGCTACGGCTGGCCCATCCGACTCATGTGCCTGCTTACGGTTATGACCTACTTCGTCACCGGGCAGACCAAGCTGCGCAACGCCGGCCTGGACTGGGTGACCAGCGACTCCCTGCGCAACTACGTAGCCTACGACAACCTGCGCAAGGCCGAGCTGGGCGACACCCATTCCCTTCTTGGCGCTGAGCTTGTCTCCCACGGCTGGTTCTTCCCGCCGCTCGCCGTCTTCACCCTCGCGGTGGAGCTGGGCGCCCCGCTGGCCATGCTCAGCCGCAGGGTTGCCGGCGTCTGGATCGCCGCCGCCTGGTCCTTCCACCTCGGCGTACTCGCCGTCATGGCGATCGTGTTCCCGTACCCGCTTCTGGGCGCCGCCTTCGCCCCCTTCTTTGAGGTGGAGCGCCTTCCCCGGCCGGGCCTGCTCCCCTCGCGCCTCCGCCAACGATGGCGAGAGCGTCCGGCGCGCGGCGCCGGCTAGCGCTCACGTCTGGCGGGAGTGCATGGGAGTCGAACCCACCCGGGACGGGTACACCGCCCCGCAACGGTTTTGAAGACCGCGAGGCCCACCGGGACCCTACCACTCCCGCGGATAAGGTATCAGGTGTCGGGTGTCAGGTGTTAGCTGCCGAGGGCTAATCCGGGAACGCGTCGGTGATGTAGTGGTCCGCCGCTATCGCCGCCGTCACGCCGTCGCCCACGGAGCTCGCCACCTGCCGCGCCGAGTTCTGGCGCACGTCGCCGGCCGCGAATATCCCGGGCACTTTAGTGCGCATCCAGTCGTCCACCAGGATGTGCGTCCCGGCGTCCATCTTCACCAGCCCGTCGAGGAACCCCGTGTTCGGGTGCTGGCCGATAAACACAAACACCGCCGATACCGGCATCTCGCTCGTCTCGCCCGTGACGATATCGCGCAGCTTGACCCCGGTCACCAGCTCCTCACCGAGGATCTCCTCGACAACCGTGTTCCAGTGGAACTGCATCTTCGGATTGGCGAACGCGCGGTCCTGCAGGATGCGGCTCGCCCTCAGCTCGTCTCGCCGGTGCAGGATATGCACCTTCGAGGCGTAGCGTGTGGTGAACAGCCCCTCGTCCATGGCCGCGTCGCCCCCGCCGACCACCGCCACCTCCATCTCCTTGAAAAACGCCGCGTCGCAGGTCGCGCAGTAAGACACGCCCTTCCCGGTCAGCTTTTCCTCACCCGGCACGCCCAGCCGGTTGTACTCGGCGCCGGCAGTGATGATCACGGCCTTCGCCGTGAAATCGTCCGCACCAGTCCGCACAACCCACCTCTGGCCGGACTTCTCGATGCCCGTGACATCGACGTACTCGGTCTCCATCCCGTGCGACTCCGCCTGCTGGAGCATCGTCTGCGCCAGGTCGAAGCCGTTCACGTTCGGCACGCCCGGGTAGTTCTCGACCAGCTCGGTCAGAGAGATCTGGCCGCCGATGACGCCCTTCTCCAGTAGCACCGTGCGGTGCCGGCCCCGGGCCGCATACAGACCGGCGGCGAGACCTGCCGGCCCGCCGCCGATGATTACGACGTCGTAATCCCTGTTCGCCAATTCCTTAGAACGCCTTCTCCAGCGACTTCTTCAGGTCGCTCTTGGGCCGGAACCCGATCACCTGGTCCACCAGCTCGCCGCCCTTGAAAACGATGAGCGTGGGGATGCTGCGGATCCCGTACCGCGTCGCCGTGCGGATGTTGTCGTCCGTGTTCAGCTTGAAGAACTTGGCCTTGCCCTCGTACTCCGTCGCCAGCTCCTCGACCAGCGGGGCCACCATGCGGCAGGGGCCGCACCAGGGTGCCCAGAAGTCCACCAGCACCGGCACGTCACTCTGCAGTACCTGGGTGTCCCAATCGCTGTCTGATACTTCAACCGGCTTTGCCATGTTCTCCTCCGTAACGTTTGTCACTGTGATTTCTACTCCCTTGCTTGACCTTCTGGCAAGCTGATGCTATCATACCCCCAAGGGGTATGTCAAATGAGTGAAGATACCGAGACCACCGCAACGCAGGCCGCCGGAGACCCGGACACCGAAGCCCTCCTGAACCGCCTCCGCCGCATCGAGGGCCAGATCCGAGGCATCCACCGCATGCTGGCCGAGGACCGCGTCTGTGAAGACGTCGTCACGCAACTCATGGCCGCCCGCAGCAGCCTCGACCAGGTCGGCCTGCTCATCATAGACCGCCACATCGACCGCTGTCTCGTCGGCGACGCCGACCCCGCGCAGGCGCTCGAGAACCTGCAGCAGGCCCTCCGCCTCTGGCTCCGCTTCGGCGGCCAGACCAAGGGCGAATAGAACTGGCGCGCCGGCTCTCTATCACTTATCGCCTATCACCCCGCCGATACCGACCAGTCGGTATCTCGCGGTACACCCACCAAAGCTGTATAATCCCTTCAAATCATGGCTACAGCCGCCTCCACCGTCACCAAGAAGCGCCGCCGCGAAGAAACCCGCCAAAAGCTCCTCGAGAGCGCCTTTAGTGT
>DASSZB010000311.1:0-2030 GCA_035702935.1 Dehalococcoidia bacterium | reverse complement strand
CTACCGTTGTTGCTCCAGGCAGAGATGGGCATGAGCCCGCTGGAATCCGGTCTCACTACTTTCCCGCAGGCCATCGGCGTCGTCACCATGATCCAGGTGGCCGGCCGTATCTACCCGCGCATGGGGCCGCGCCGGATGATGATGATCGGCATGGCCGGCGCCACTTTGACCACTATCGCCTTCGTATTCGTCACGCTCGATACCGACCCTTGGTGGATCCGGCTGATCATGTACCTGCGTGGCGCCTCCTTCTCGATGGTCCTCGTTTCGCTGCAGACGGCAACTTTCGCCACCATCTCGCCCCGGGACATGGGCCGCGCCAGCGCCCTCTACAACTCCGGCCGGCAGGTCGCCGCCAGCTTCGGCGTGGCCATACTAGCCAGCGTGCTGGAGAACCGGCTGGCTCACCAGGGCACCCGCCTCGGGCCGCCGCCCGTCGGCAACCCGGACCTCGCGCTCACGGCCTTCCAGGAGGCATTCGCCGTCGCCGCCGCTCTTACCGTGCTGGGTATCTTCGCCTCTTTGCTGGTGAGCGATAAAGACGCCGCGCCCAGCATGCGGCGCGCGCCCACGCCGATCGAAGTCGAAGAGGCCGCCGCCGTCCCCGGATCCTGACCGGCGGAACTAAAAGGGCGGGCCTCAGCCCGCCCTCCATTGACACTTCGCCAGCGCAATTACGGAACGTGTGCGTGCGCCTCTTCACCCTCGTGGACGCCCCAGCGCCCGGCCCATGAGGACAGCGCCTCGATGACATCCTGCAGCGCGCGGCCCTTATCTGTTAGCTCGTATTCGATCCGCACGGGGGTCTCCGGGATCACGCGGCGGATCACCACGCCTTCCGCCTCCAGCTCCTTCAGGCGCTCGGAAAGCATGCGGTCGCTCATGCCCGGGACTGTCGACGCCAGGTCGCTGAAACGGCACACGCCGGCCATCAGGGCGCGCAGGATGGCCCCCGTCCAGCGGCGGCCGATCAGCTCGACCGACCTGTGGTAGACGGGACAGAAGGCCTCCAGTTCAAATTCGCCCATAGATTTATTCTTACTCATTGTTAGCCCCTTGACAACTGTAAGCTAATGCCATTATAGTACCTTACAGAAGGTAAGTCACTACCGGATCACCGGTAACGAAAACAAGGAGGAATCCGAATGACCACCCAGACCCAGACCAGGACCAGCACCTGGAACATCGACAAGACCCACTCCATCGTAGAGTTCGCCGTCAAGCACCTCGTCGTTACCACCGTCAAGGGCCACTTCCGGGAGTTCGAGGGCAGCGCCCTCATCGATGAGGCGAACCCGGAGAACTCGTCCGTCACCGCCTCCATCGACGTCGCCAGCATCGACACTAACGTCGCCGACCGCGACGCGCACCTGCGCTCGGACGACTTCTTCAACGCCGAGCAGTACCCGAAGATCACCTTCAAGAGCACGCGCGTCGAACTCGTCAGCGGCGAGCGGGCGAAGGTCCACGGCGAGCTCACCATCCGCGACGTCACCAGGCCGGTCGTCCTCGACACCGAGTACGAGGGCCAGGTCGACGACCCCTGGGGCAACCGCCGCGCCGCATTCACGGCGACGACGCAGATCAGCCGCAAGGAGTTCGGCGTCAAGTGGAACCAGCTCGTGGAAACCGGCGGCGCCGTGGTCAGCGACAACATCAAGATCACCCTTCACGTCGAGGCCGTTCGGCAGGCCTAGAAAGGGACCCGAAAATGAAGGCAACAATTCACCCGGAGTACATGGCGGCGACCGTCAGCTGCGCGTGCGGCAACACCTGGCAGACCAGGGCCACGAGGCCGGCGCTGCGGGTGGAGTCCTGCAGCCTCTGCAACCCCGCGTTCCTGGGTGAGGAGCGCATCGTCCGCGCGGCGGGCAGCCGGGTGGAGCGATTCCAGCGCCGCTACGCAGCGCGATCAGCGGTAAAATAAATCGTCACGCACGTGGCCCTTGGCAGCCCCGGTACGAGACCCGGGGCTGCCGCAACGGAAGGACGACAAAATGAGTACCGAAACAAAGACAGCGATCCCGGTT
>DASSZB010000295.1:0-2895 GCA_035702935.1 Dehalococcoidia bacterium | reverse complement strand
GACGTACGCCTTTTCCTCCGCCGTGCACTCTTCGGGCGCCAGGCCGTCCAGTGGTGTGGAGGTCTGGGTTGGCACGGGCGTGGTGGTTGCAGGGACGACCTCTTCCGGCTCCTGATCGCAGGCGAAGAACGTGAGCGAAAGGACCGCCACCGCGGCCAGAACCAAGAGAGGGTTCGTTGACGCAAGAGCCCGCGTCACAGCGAGCCCACCTTAGCAGGCCGGCTCGGCGGGGAGTAGGGCCAAGTGGCCCTTTTCTCGTGGCATTTCCGACCCCATCCGGTCCAAGCCAGGCCCGGCGCAGGCAGTTCGCTTGCCCGTAGGCGGGGCGTCGGGTAGACTCCCTGATGTTGCGCCATGAACATCGATTCCCTTATTGACGCCAAGCCCAACCCTCGCATACCTGCCTTCCGGCCGGGCGATACCGTGCGCGTGCATGCCAAGGTGGTGGAGGGCGACCGCCAGCGCATCCAGGCATTCGAGGGCGTCGTCATCCGCATCCGCCGCGGCGGCGTAAACTCGAACTTCACGGTGCGCCGCATCAGCCACGGCATCGGTGTGGAGCGCATCTTCCCGTACTACTCGCCGCTGGTGGACAAGGTGGACGTGGTCCGTGTCGGCAGCGTGCGGCGGGCGAAGCTGTACTACCTGCGCGACCGCGTGGGCAAGGCCGCCCGCATCAAGCCGGGTACGCGAGCCCGTTTCGAGGCGCTGACGGCATTGCCGGCGGCTGCGTACGAAGCGGCGGAAGCGGAGGCCGAAGAAGCGGCGGCGGCGGAAGAAGAGGCACTGGCAGAAGAAGAAGCTGTGCTGGCGGAGGCTGAGGCCGAACTCGTGGAGGCTGAGGCGGAGGCGGTCGCAGAAGAGGCGCCGGCTGAAGACGCTGTCGTGGAAGGAGCTCCGGTGGAAGAGGCTGCAGCGGAGGAACCCGCCGCCGAAGAAACGGCTCCGGCGGGCGAGCCAGCTGTAGAAGAAGCGCCGGCGGAGGAAGACAAGGCCTAGAGCGCGGTCCGTCCCGTGCCAGGCGCCTCGCGGAAGCGAGGCGTTTTTTTGTTGGGCGGGTGCCTGTGGCCCGTGCGTGGTTCGACTCCGCTGCGCTACGCTCACCACGAACGGGAGGGGGCGCTTGGGTTTAGCGGGACGGTGTGCCTGGAGGGTGGTTTGCGACGCCTTTGGCGACCGCAGCCGTGCCACCCGTGGCGCGGGTTGCGCGCCTTCGCTCGATATACTGGCGGCGAGATGACCCTTCGAGAGGCCCAGGACGCGACTTTCGCTGAAGTGGCCGTGAATGCGGCTGCGCCCGTACGGCAGACTTTTACTTACCGGGTGCCGGATGGGATGGAGGTGGGTGCGGGACAAGCGGTGTACGTGCCGTTCGGGTCGCGGACGCTGCAGGGGATTGTGATGGAGGTGACGGCGGAGGCGGGGTATCCGGAGGCGCGAGAGATCGAGGCCGTGATCGACCCGCGGCCGCTGCTCTCGGGGGAGCGCATTGCGGTCGCGAAATGGATGAGCGAGCACTACCTGGCGCCGCTCTTCGACTGCGTTTCGCTGATGCTGCCGCCGGGCTCGAAGCAGCGGCCGCTGACCTTGCTGACGCCGCTGGCAACGCTGGAAGAGATCCCGAACCTCGGTCTCACGGAGAGACAGGCGGCCGCGCTGGCGTACATCATCGAGCAGGGCGAGGCGCAGGCGGAGGAGTTGAAGCGGGAACTGGGACTGACCAACGTGCCCGTGGCCGTCTCGGCTTTGTTGCGGCGGGGCTTCGTGCAGCGGTCTTACCGGCTGGCGCGGCCGGCTGCCAGCCCGAAGGTCGTGCGCATGCTCAGGCTTACGGCCGGCGAGGAAGATGCGCGGCGGCGAGCCGCGGAGTTGCGGGCAGACGGCTCGCCGAATGGGCTGCGGCGGATGGTGGTGCTGGAGGCGCTGGCGGATGAGGAAGCTATGCCGCTGTCACGGGCACGGACGCTGGGGCTGACGCCGGCCGTCCTCCGTGACCTGCAGGCGGAGGGCCTGGCGCAGGCCGAGGATGTGACTGTCGTGCGCGACCCGCTCGCCGGGCGGACATACCCGTACCGGGCGCCGCCGGAGCTGACGGCGGACCAGGATGCGGCCGTGCGGGAGATCGCCGGGGCGCTGGAGCTCGGGGCTGGGGCCCCGAGCCACGCTGGAGTGGAGGGCAAGCGGCCGGTGTTCCTGCTACACGGGGTGACCGGGAGCGGGAAGACGGAGGTGTACCTGGCGGCGCTGGACCACGCGGTCTCGCTGGGAAAGCGGGCGATTGTGCTGGTGCCGGAGATATCGCTGACGCCACAGACGGTGCGGCGGTTCGGGGAGCGCTTCCCGGGGCGCGTGGCCGTGATGCACAGCGGCCTGGCCCTGGGCGAACACCACGATATGTGGCACGAGATCCGCGACGGGAAATACGACGTGGTGATCGGGCCGCGGGGCGCGCTGTTCTCGCCTCAGCCGGACCTGGGGCTCGTGATCATTGACGAGGGGCACGAGTGGACGTACAAGCAGCAGGACCCGGCGCCGCGCTACCACGCGCGGCGAGCCGCCGAAGAGCTGTGCAGGCTGGCGGGCGCAACGCTCGTGCTGGGGTCGGCGACGCCGGACGTGGAGAGCCATTTCCGGGCACAGGAAGGGTCGTACCGGTTGCTGGAGCTGCCGGACCGGCTGATCTGGGAGGACGGCGCCGTGCGCAAGGGGCCGCTGCCAGAGGTGGAGGTGGTGGACCTGCGGGAGGAGCTGAAGGCGGGCAACCGGAGCATCTTCAGCCGGTCGCTAGCGCGCGGGATTCGGGAGGCGCTGGCCGCAAAGGAGCAGGTGATGCTGTTCCTGAACCGAAGGGGGACGGCGTCCTTCGTCCAGTGTCGGGACTGCGGCTACGTGCCG
>DASSZB010000228.1:0-2408 GCA_035702935.1 Dehalococcoidia bacterium | reverse complement strand
CAGCCGCCCCGCCAGACGAAACCGCCGTCAGAGCATGCGCCCTGGCGGCGGTTCACCTTTCCGCTCGGTCTCACCCCTACCACGTCATCGTATACTGCCCCCCCACCACGATCTGCGTCTCCGACGCCCGGATATCCCCGCGCGACTCGTCGTCCGGCCAGGCGCCGCGGTGGCTGGTGAGTCCGACGTTCAGGGAGAAGTCGTCGTAGACGCGGACCGCCGCGGTGATCCGCTCCAGGGCGTCGCGCCGCCGGGAGACGATGGCGCCGCCGCCAAAGGCGAAGGTCTTCTCCACCGTGACGGTGACCGGACTGCGGACCGAGGTCAGGTTGCCGTTGACGGACAGCCGGGTGCTCGCGATCTGCAGCGTCTCGCTGCCGTCGGTGTAGATCCCGAACTGGGTGCTGGCGGTGATGCCCTTCACCATGACGCTGGGACCGATGCCGGCGCGATACACGGTGCGGTCGGCGGAGACCTGTCCCGGCCCCGCGTCCAGCCAGTCGCTGCGGCTCACTCCGGCGTGCATGGCCAGCCCGTAGCTCATGTCGTCGCCGCCCTTGATGACCCGGGACAGATCGAGCCAGGCGCCCCGGTCATCCGCGCCGGCGAAGCCTTGCACCCGTCCGTTCCACCGGCCGGCCGACCACTCGCCGTTGAGCGACCACACGCCACTGTTGAGCGCATCCTGCAGAAACACCGTCCGGTTGGAGCCGCGAATGGACCGCCGGGCGAAGACGGTGCTCCAGCCCGCGGTCACCGCCACGACGCGTTCGTTGCGCTCGGGCAGCTGGACCGCGATCTCATGGCGAAACTCGCGACACTGGCGCTGCCGGCAGGCCGTCACCAGCACGGGCTTCTTGAGGTAGGCCAGGACCTGGCCGTCGTGGATCGCGGCGTAGCGGCCCACGGGCTCGGTCTCGCCGAACTCGGGGCCCAGCGAGACGGTGAGCACCGAATCAGCGCTCCAGTACCGGTCCACGCCGTTCTCGGACTGGAGCACGATGCTGTCGGCGCCGGGGCTGCGGATGACGACCTCGGAGCGACCGGCGCTGGAGATGACCTCCGGCGTCATCCGCATCTCGACCGGCTCGGGGCCGGTGGCGAGCTGCGTGGATCCCGTGGGAACGGCGCAGCCCGTGAGCCCGGCGGCGGCCAACACCCTGACACTGGTGAACCAAGATGCACGCATCTCTGGAGCCCTTTTCCGGGTGCCGGCCGGAAGAGACGGCGATTGCTGGATTGGAATGGCAGTGGGAGAGGCACGGGCCAGAGGCGCAAGTCATGCGCCCGGCGTTCACGGAGGGCAACCCGTTATCGGGCAATCATGTACCTGGGATGGACAAGCCTATGGGGAGGCGGAGCGCTGTGGCGGCGCAACACGGGAGGGCGGGGGAGGGGCGGCGCCGGCGGGTGGGCTCACCGCCGTTCGAGAAACACCCGAGCCTCCATCCCCCCAACCATTTCGATGTACCCTACGCCGAACGTGGTATCCCGCGAGGTGATCTCGTTGCGGTTCCTTCCCCATGCGACGGTGCGGTTGACGAAGACGGCTTCGAACTTCCGCTGTTCGCCGTTCTCGTAGAGCTTTATCCCGGCCAGCAGGGCACCGTGGATCGTCGCGTCCTTGAGGACAAAATTCCGGCCGCGGTCGGTCTCGCCGTCGATCGCGTCGAATCCGCTGCCGGTGACCGTGCCGTCCCGCTCGACCTGAACCGACAAACGACAACCACTCTCCTCCGATTCGTACTCGCCACCGTACTCGACCGGATCCCGAACCACAGCTTGGTTCTGGATATCGACGTAGAGCTCGATCGAGACATTCGCCTTCTCTTTCTTCTTGTATTTCGTCTTGTCGAGCGCGGCGACCAACTCGCGGGACTGGTAACCGAAATCCTGGGCGGAAAGATCACACGCTCCAGCACCGACAAGCGCCAAGGCAACGGCATACGACATTCTGAGCATGAGTTCCTCCCCTCGGAAGCGGCCTGAGAGCAGAACACATGCCTTAGACCCTCACCAGGGGCCAGCGGTTGCTTGAGGCTACGAATGAAGCGTCAGCTCAGGGCAGGGCCGCCCCGGAGGCGCTTGCCGCCTGCTCCGCGAAGGTGGGCGTCGACCGCAGGATGGCGATCTCCTCGGCCGTCATGTCGGCCGGCACGTCTGCGAACAGTGGCGTCGTGAGGTAGCGCTCGCCCGTGTCGGGCAGCATGCAGAGGATGGTCGAGCCCCGTTCCGCGCCGCCCGCCACCTCCATCGCCGCCGCGAAGGTGCCGCCGGCGGAGACGCCCACGAAGATCCCTTCCTTGGCCGCCAGCGTCCGGCTCCAGCGCATGGCGTCGGGCGTGGCCACGGTGATCACCCGGTGGACCTGGCCCGCCTCCACGGCGTCGCCGGCGAGCTTGGGAATG
>DASSZB010000170.1:0-2820 GCA_035702935.1 Dehalococcoidia bacterium | reverse complement strand
CCATGATCGGCATTGCCCGCGAACCGGGCGACGGCCGTCACTTGCCCCTCCCATGTCGGCTCGAACAGGATAGAGGCTCTTCCCGTAGCGTCGGAAAGCGCCTCCCCGACCTTCATCAGGCGCTCTCCAAAAACGTCTGTTACGACGTAGAAAGTAACGGGAACGCCGGCAACGGCGCTGCCTTCGTCCGTCAGCCGCGCGGCGAGGACGATGCTTTCTTGCCCTTCGGGCGGCTGCAGTGTTGGGAGTGCTTCCAGGCTCGTTTCCGATTCCGCGGGCCCCTCAGCCTGTGCCACGCCGGCGAAAGCAAGTCCCGCCAGGGCGATGACCAATGCGATGGCTATCCGGCCGCGGCTCATCGTCAACGCGCCTCGGCCAGCGCCGATTCTGAAGGAGCCTCGGGCTCCGATTCCTGGATTTCCTCCATCTCGTATATCGAGATCACGGGAAACAGGCGGAAGAAGAACATCAGCAGTAATGGCACCGCCGCGGTGGCAGCCAGGGTGATCGCAATCTCCACCCTGCTCGGCCAGTAAGCGGCCCAGCCCACGGGCATGATGGGCGTGGCCATCGCCGGCACCACTATCAGGAACCGCTTCAGCCACATAGCTGCTACGACGAGCGACGCCGCCGTCACGATCCCCGTCACAGTGCGGGTGGGCGGCAGCGAAAGCAGCGATATCGGCAACGCGAGGCCCCCCAGCACGAAGCCCCAGAAGAGGGGCGCGTACCTCCCCAGCATAGTCTCCTCCAGGAGAGCGCCCGCCCCTTCCCCTTCCCCGAAGCCCTCCATCTTGTAGCCCTCGGTGAGAGTCTCTGCGAAGAGGAAGTACGCGTAGGCTATGCCCAGCGCCAGCAGGATATTTGCCAGGTACTTGAAGTGCTGCTCCGTGATGTATGTGTTCAGGTTGTACGCCCGCCGGAACGCCGCCACCACCAGGATCACGCAGGCCACTCCGGAGAAGAGCGCCCCTACGACGAAGTAGGGCGCGAAGATCGTGCTGTTCCACCCGGGTCGCACCGTCATGCCGAAAAGCCAGGCCAGCACCGAATGGACCATCACTGCCAGCGGGATGATCACCACCGCCACGACGGTCATGTTGCGCTCCAGGATATGCTTCTGCTGCTTCGACCCGTGCCACCCGAGCGACAACCGGTCGTAGAGCAGCCGGCGCAGGCGTCCCGCCGCCGGTCCCAGGCGGTCGCGGCAAAACGCGATGTCCGGTATCAGCGGCAGGAACAGGAAGATCATCGTCGCCGCCATGTACGTGTTGATTGCGATTACGTCCCACAGCACCGGCGAACCCACCTGGCCGTGCAGTATCAGGTTGTACATGCGGTCCGGACGCCCCAGGTCGATGATCGGGAATAGCGACCCGATTAGCAGCGTGACCAGGGCCATCGCTTCCGCCAGCCGGGCCATCGGCGCCCGCCATGGCGCGTTCGTCAGCCGCAGAATCGCCGATGTCACAGCGCCCCCGTAGCTCACGCCGATGAAGAACACCATGTCCGTGATGTAGAAGCCCCACGTCACGCGCTGGTTCAGCCCTGTCACACCGAGGCCGTACTGGAGTTGCTGCAGGAAGGCAATGGCGCCTCCCAGCACGATCATTGCCAGCACGACCGCCAGCGGCCAGAAAAAGGTCCCCGGTGAGACGATCGGCCGCAGTGCGGCGGTGGCAAGGTCCTCCTGGTCGAATTCGAGGGTTTGTTGCATCGGTTTACCCCTCGTCTCCCAGCGACTGGCCGTGGCCCTTTACGTACCAGACTTTCGGGGCGGTGTTGAGCTCCTCCTTGTACCGGAAGGCGTCGTTCTCCTCCAGGTACTTGTTCAGCTGGTACGTCTCGCCGGAGCGGTTCGTCATCACGCCCGTTTCCAGGTCGGCGATGTATATCGCGTCCATCCGGCAGGCTTCGACGCAGGCCGGCAGCCGTCCCTTGTCCGTGTAGTGGACGCAGAAGACGCACTTGCCCACGGTGCCCTGTCTTTGCGGCACCGGGTACTCAGGCATCGGATTTTCGAATGGACTTGGGGGCTTCGGCTGCTCCCAGTAATTGAAGTAACGCGCGTTGTAAGGGCAGGCCGCCATGCACAGGCGGCAGCCGATGCACAGCTCCTGGTCCACCAGGACCACTCCCTCCTCGTCCTTGAACGTCGCTCTCACGGGGCACACCTTCAAGCAGGGTGGGTTCTCGCACTGCATGCACGGCCGTGGCATGAACACCTTGCCGCCGTGCTCGCTCTCGATCTCGTAAACCTTGATCCACTCGTGGTCGTTGGGCAGGAAGTGTGTGTTCTGGCAGGCCCCCGTGCACTCCTTGCATCCGTCGCACCGCCTCAGGTCAATCACCATCGCCCACTGCCGTTTCGGCTTCGGCTTTCGCGTTGGCTTGCCGGCGGCCGAAAGCGACTTCCCGGCGATGCCCAGCCCGCCTGCCGCCGTCACGGCGGCAGCCGCGCCCAGCCCTTGCAGGAAGCGGCGTCTTGATACCGTCACGGGGCGGTTCTCCTTCTATTTGACGAGATGTCGGTTAAGCGGCACATGACCTTTCTCACCTGTCTTAAGGCTAGGTAGGGTCATCCCCCACAGGCACGTGCCTACGGGTAGAAATGAGTTAGAACCCCCACGTCGGGGGATACAAGACCACCGCCCCAGGTGGCCCGATTTCGCCTGCCCTGATAGCCCGCTCCGGCCTTGCCCTTACGGCGGACAGGTCAGGCGGAATACCGGGATGAGCATGAGGACGTCGCCGAGACTGATCCGGCCATCAATCCCCAGAAAGGGTCTACCCGGGTCAGTCAAAAAATAGATAGCCTTA
>DASSZB010000105.1:0-5838 GCA_035702935.1 Dehalococcoidia bacterium | reverse complement strand
ATATTGATGGGGCCGCCCTTCGTGATGCGACGGGCGTACTTGCCGCCGCGGGCGTCCATCCAGATGATCGCGTTGGCCAGGTGGTTGCCATCGCGGTCGATGGCGACGGTGCCCATCCACTGCGCGGTGACCGCGATGCCGGCGATGCGGTCGGCGGAGACGATCCCGCGCGCGAGCAGCTTCTTCGCGGCCGCAGTGACGGCTCGCCACCAGTCGGCCGGATCCTGCTCGGCGCCGCCGCCGGGGAGCAGGACAAGGTCGTTTTTCTCGACTTCGTGGCCGATGACCTCGCCCTGCGACGAGACGAGAGCCACCTTGGGGCCGCCGGTGCCGAGGTCCACGGCGAGGATGCAAGCGTCAGATTCGGGAGGCATGGTTCGATGGGTATATTGGGCTCAGGGGGTCAAGGGGTCAAGGGGTCAAGGGGTCAAGGGGCGAGCGCGTCACCGGTGGCTCAGGCCGGCTCGCTGGGCGCGCTGGACAAAAGGATGGCGACCCCGATGGGATTCGAACCCACGATCTCCACCGTGACAGGGTGGCATGTTAACCGCTACACCACGGGGCCGCGAAGCCCGAGTAACGCATTCCCGCACTCGAGCATCTTCATTCTATCGGGGCGCTGGAAGGCGGTCAACGACGCTCGGTTGGCCTTATCAGGCGGCCGCTCGGTATAATTCGAACGAATCTGCCTTAGTTGGAGTCGCAATTTGCCAAGGAAGTATCACCGGCCGCCGACCACGAAGCGTCGCAAGACGCGGAAAGCGTCGCCTTACACCTTTGAGGGCGCGCCGGAACCGGATGAGACCGAGGACACCGAACTCGCCGCCTCCGCGGAAGAGCTCGACGAAGAGGATTGGCCAGGCGAAGCCCGGGTAGCCGCTGCACCGGAGGAGACCCGTCAGAAGGGGCGCGCCGTGCAGCACCTGGTCAAAGATCACAGCTATGTCCGCGGTGAAGTCGCCCGTATCGTGGCGCTCGGAGTGTTTATCATCGTCAGCCTGCTGATCACGGCGCTCCTGCGTAACTAGGCTGACAGCATCTCTGTTCTCCGCCACGTGCTGGTGGCGGTATGTTTGCTCCCCCTGCCCGTCAGTAGCGAAGCCGGTTGATGGCGACGATTGCGGCGACGATGAGCGCCACGTAGCCAAACAGGTCGTCCGACGGGAAGACGGTGTTGAAGCCGACGACGCTACGCACAACGTACGCGACGACCACACCCACGGCGGCGACCACCTGCAGCGGCGTGCCGGCCTTGCGGTTGGTGGCCCAGCTCACGGGCTCAGCGACCGCGTATCCGAGTCCGATGCCGATGAAGATGATAAAGAATCCGAAGAAGCCGGGGATGAGCGCGCCCCAGAGGAAGCCGGCGGCTGCGCCGGCGGCCAGGGCCGCGGCCAGCCCGCGCAAGATGTAGAGCGGGCCGATCTCAAACTGCGGGAGACGCCGCATGGGCGCGCAATTGGGACAGCGCGCCCCAACGTCTGTCATCACCATGCACTTGGGGCAGATGGGGGTCTCGCAGCGGCCGCAGGCGAGGCGCGTCTCCACCCTGGGGTGCCGCGCGCAGCGCATCTCCTCGACGGGGTCCTCGATGCTCATCTGAAGGCGGCGGGTCCCCTGGCGCGGCCGAGGACGCCGTGGCTCTTCGCCAGGTCAAACAATCGCTCGACGGGCTCCATAATCAACGGGATATCCCCGGGCTCCCGCTGACGCGAGCCTCCAAGGCCGTGGTAGTCGCTCCCGCCCAGGGGGATAAGACCGAGCCGGTCCGCGATCTGTCGCAGCGACTCCACGTCTTCCGGGCTGTAGTCCTGGTAGTAGACTTCCATGCCGGTGAGGCCGTCCCGAGCCAGCACATCGAGGAGCGGCTCGAAACCCTCGGGAGCGCCGAATTCCTGCGGGTGGGCAAGGGTGGCGAAACCACCCACGCCGGAAATCATGCGAATCACGTCCTGTGGGGTCAGTTTTTCGCGCTCCACATAGGCAGGGCCCGTGCGGCTCAGATAGCGGTCAAAGGCCTCGCTGACAGTGGCGACGTGCCCCGCTTCGACCAGGGCCAGCGCGATATGGGGGCGGCCGACAGCGCCTTCGCCGGCGAACGACTCGACGCGCGCCCACTCCACGGGCCTGCCCAGCTCGCGCAGGCGCTCCACCATTTTGCGCGCGCGTCCCAGGCGGGACTCCTGGAGGACGGTAAGCTGGCGGCGAAAGGCCGCGTCCTCCCAGTCGATGAAGTGGCCCAGGATGTGGACTTCGCCGCCCTCGACGTCGGTGCTCATCTCGATCCCCGGCACCAGCGTGAAGTCCGCGTAGCGGGCGGCCGCCTCGAAAGCCTCAGGGAGACCGTCCACGATGTCGTGGTCCGTGAGCGACATGATGCGCACGCCGTTGCCATACGCCAGGTCGATGAGTTCCGTGGGAGTCAGCCGGCCGTCGGAGATTGTGCTATGCGTATGGAAGTCCGCGCGGCTCGCCATCAGGAGACCTCGCGGTCCACACGCTGGATCGAGAGTGTCTTGCCGGAGTGCTCGTCTATCTGCATCACGATCGCGTTGAAGATTGCCGGCCCCTTCTCTACGGTCTCGAAGCGGTTGGGAAGTTGCGTTAGAAAGCGCTCGATTACCGGTTCGATGGCCATGCCCAGGACCGAGCGGACCGCACCCACCATGCCGACATCGGAAACGTAGCCCGTGCCTCCCTGCAGCACGCGCGTGTCGGACGTTGGTACGTGCGTATGCGTGCCCAGGACTGCCGTGACGCGGCCGTCCAGGTAGAATCCCATGGCGATCTTCTCGCTCGTAGCCTCGGCGTGAAGGTCGACGATGATAATGTTGCAGCCGCGCAGCTTGTTGAGGGCGGCGTCCATCGCCCGGAACGGGCAGTCGAGGTGCACGCCCATGAAAGTGCGCCCCATGACGTTGACCACGGCCAGGCCGTCGCTCGAGTAGATCCCGCAGCCGATGGTCCCCTCCGGGTAGTTGATGGGACGGAGGACGCGGCGGTCCTTCTCCAGCGTGGGGTAAATTTCGCGGTTCTCCCAGATGTGGTTGCCGGACGTGATCACGTCGATCCCGGACTCGTACAGCTCGGTGGCCGTCGCCGGCGTCAGGCCGCGGCCGCCGGCCGTGTTCTCTCCGTTGGCGATGACGAAGTCGATGCGGTGCGAGCGCTTTATCTCGGGGAGAAGTTCGGCCACCGTGCGCCGGCCGAGCTTGCCTACGATATCGCCGATCATGAGGACGTTAAGGGGCATGGCAACTCAACTCTATTTCCAGTGGCATTGCGGCACGCGAATGCAAGCTCCGGGACAGCAGGCTATTTGGTTCTGGCCGGTCACTACTTCGCGTATTCTACAGACCGCCGCTCGCGAATGACAGTAACTTTGACCTGTCCCGGGTAGTCCAGGCTCTCCTGGATGCGCTTGCTGATCTCTTTGGCCATGCGGGCGGCGCCGAGGTCGTCCACCTCTTCGGGCTTCACGATGATACGGACTTCACGGCCGGCCTGGATGGCAAAGGATTTTTCCACGCCCGGGAAGGCGTTGGCCACCGTTTCGAGCGCTTCCAGGCGCTTGAGATAGTGCTCGAGCGACTCCCGGCGAGCGCCCGGCCTGCTGCCACTGATGGCGTCGGCAACGATCGTGATGATGGCCTCGGCGCTGTCCGGCTCCACCTCTTCGTGGTGGGCCTCGATGCAGTGCACAACGGCAGGATGGACGCCGTGGCGTTTGGCCAGTTCAGCGCCCAGGTGGGCGTGCGTGCCCTCGACCTCGTGGTCGATGGACTTGCCGATGTCGTGCAGAAGGCCGCCGCGCCGCGCTATGTCGACGTTTGCGCCGAGCTCGTGCGCGATCATGGCCGCCAGGTTGGCGGTCTCCACGGCGTGCATGAGCTGGTTCTGCCCGTAGCTGTAGCGGTACTTCAACCGCCCTAGGCTGCGCACAATCTCCGGGTGCAGCCCAGGACAACTGGCCTCGACGATCGCCTGTTCGCCCGCGTCCTTGACAGAGGCGTCGACCTCTTTCTTCGCCTTCTCGGCCATCTCCTCGATGCGGGCTGGGTGAATGCGGCCGTCTGTGAGCAGCTTGGTTAGAGTAATGCGCGCGATTTCGCGGCGGACAGGGTCGAACCCTGAGAGGGTCACCGCGTCCGGGGTATCGTCGATGATGACGTCCACCCCGGTAACGTGCTCAAGAGAGCGGATGTTGCGCCCCTCCCGGCCGATGATGCGGCCCTTCATGTCCTCCGACGGTATGGGGACGATGGAGACCGTGGACTCCGAAACCACTTCGCTGGCGAGCCGCTGCATCGTCGTGGCGATGATCTTGCGGGCGCGCTCGTCCGCGATCTCCTTGGTCTCCTGCTCGATTTCGCGCAGGCGGCGGTTAGCCTCGTCGC
Source organism: Dehalococcoidia bacterium (assembly GCA_035702935.1). Classification (GTDB taxonomy): domain Bacteria; phylum Chloroflexota; class Dehalococcoidia; order SM23-28-2; family RBG-16-64-32; genus DASSZB01. The sequence goes on along the minus strand of DASSZB010000105.1, from coordinate 1,441 downwards.
GGATCTCATTCTCGACCTGGGCGAGCAGCATCTCGCGCGCTTCGCCGGCGGTGAGATTGGAGAGCTTCTCCAGCTCCTGCTTGCGCTGCTCCTGGACTTCGATCAGGCTGGCGCGTGCCTCTTCGAGGTCGCGTTCCTTGTTCTGGAGGTTACGCTGGCGCTGCTCGACGGATTCGAGCTTGCGGTCGAGCGCCTCCTCTTTCTGGCTTACGCGCTGCTCAGAGCGCTGAACCTCCTTGCGGCGGTCTCTAAGCTCAGATTCGGCCTCGCGTCGAACCTTGATGGACTCTTCTTTGGCTTCAAGTAGTAATTCTTTCTGGCGCCTGTCGGCTTCGTTAAGGATGCGGGCGGCGCTTTGCTCAGCAGACTCGATGCGCGTCCTGCGAATGCGCTGCTGATAAAACTGACCACCGATAACACCGATAGCGATGCCGACAAGCAGCCCAGCAATAAGGGCAATGGCCGGCATTTCGCCTCACTTCCTGACAGTGGCATGAGATTCAGTAAGAACATCACGAAATGGTGTGACAGACTCAGAAAGGTCTCTTGCCTCATATTACGTTCGGGCCGCGGATGCCGTCAAGAAAATCGTGACCTAGAGATATGGGCAAAGCTTAGTACCATAGAGGCTTTCTATGGCGTATTAGGGGGTATGTCCGCCCTGGCGCTCGCTGTTGTTGCCCAGTTCCCCCCAGAGGCGCTGGACGGTCGACCGTGTGGTCTCGTAGCTGAACCCGCGGCGGAGCAGGAAGGTGCCCAGACGCCGCTCGAAGTCCGCATAGCGAAGCGTCCCCATGGCGCCGGCCCTGCGCTCTGCCGCGCGGTAAGCGGCGTCGCCGTCGTCGATGCCAACCGTCGATTCGGCCGCGATTTCGCGCGTGACGCCCTTCCGGCGCAGCTCCTGGGTTAGGAGCCGGCGGCTGCGCGGGCTGCTGCCGTCACGCGACTGCACGAATGAGGCGGCGAACGCCCGGTCATCCAGGAGCCCGAGCTCGCGCAGGCGGCAGACGACCTCGTCCCGCAGGCCGGCCGGGATGGCGCGGCGGGTGAGAACCTGCCGCATCTCGTTTTCGCTCCGCGGGCGGAAGGCGACCAGCCGAAGGGCAGTCGCCATCGCATCCTCCCGCGCCTGCAGGTCGGTGATTTGCTGCAGACGCTCGGCGCCCACGGAGGAGCCTGCTGCCAGCCGAAAACGGGCCGCCACATCAGCGGTCAGGGATAATGTCCGGCCGTCCGAGAGATGGGCTGCGAGGCGCTTGCGCCGCGGCTGGCGCTCTAAATAGGTGACCTGCAGGTCAGGGGGCAATATGTCCCCCTATTCCGGCGCCTCGTCGTCATCCCCTTCGCCATCGGGAAGCACTGCGACAGGCTGCGCCGCGATTCCCCTGGCGAGCACCTGCGCCTCCAGGTTGGCGGCGAGGTCCGGGTGCTCCCGCAGGTA
>DASSZB010000434.1:0-3151 GCA_035702935.1 Dehalococcoidia bacterium | reverse complement strand
GGTCCGCCACGCGGGGGTGGACGAGGTCCGCGAAGTCGGCGTACCGCATCCGGATCGTGTCCGTGTGCGTTCCCGCCTGGAAGAGGATCTGCTCATCCTCCGCCAGCGAGCGGTCCACCAGCACCGGCAGGCCGTAGACGTTCCCGAACGGCGGCATGGCCCCCACCTCGCAGTCCGCGAAGATGGCGGCAAACTCGTTCTCCCGGGCCACGCGCACGTTCTCCGTCTCCACGGCCTCGGCGAACTTCATCAGGTTCACCTGCGCCGTCGCCGGCAGCACCAGCATGAGCATGCGGTCGTCCGCGAAGGCGATTACCACCTTGGCCACCATCTTGCCGGGCACGTGCTCGCAGGCGGCGAGGCGCTGCGCGCTGAACGCGGGCGGGTGGTGGTGCAGCTCGTAGGAGACATGGCTGTCACGCAGGAGCATCTCGATGGGCCGGGCGGCTACGGGCTCGTCGTGGTGCAGTAGACGGTTGAGAAGACTCATGGCCCACCTCCCGATAGGTCTGAGAGCTATCGAAACAATCGATACCTGCCAGTGACACCGGTATACATCTGGGCGAGAAAGTTGTCAATCGGTCGACCTGCGGATTCAGGGCACTCGGAGAGCACCCGTAGGGGCGAGGGACTCCCTCGCCCCTACGGCACGTCTGGGTCAGGGCGCTTGTCTAAGGTCCGATGATAGGCCCGCTGCAGCTTGTTCCCGCTGCCAGGCCTGCCACCCGGCGCAGTATCTTCAGCGCGTCGGTCGCCAGCACGGCGCCGGAACAGTCCACATCCCCCTGCTTGAACCCGGACCCGATGGTCTGGCCGACGTCCTTGCAGGGTTCGCTCTGGGCCACCGAGAGGCCGGCGACGTAGCGCAGGATCTTCAGCGCGTCGGTGGCGTTGACCACCTGGTTGCAGTCGGCGTTGCCCGTGCCCGGCGCGTCGCAGGCGTCTCCCGCCAGGTCGCCGTCAACGTCGGCCAGTTGGCCGGCGGTGTTGGCCACGGTCGGGCAGTTGTCCACCCAGTCGGCCACGCCGTCGAAGTCGAGGTCGTAGGCGTGGACGAAGGCGTCGAAGTTACCGTTCGTGTCGTCGCTGACGAGGTCCGTGGCCTCCGACTCGTAAGCCACTACCCCGCCATCGGCGCTGATCGAGGGGTTGAAGCTGTTATCGCCGGGTCCCGAGACCGCCGTGATGCTAACCCTCTCCGTAGTGCCCAGCAGGCGGTCGCGCACGAAGATGTCGCTGCTGAAGTAGGTGTCAGTCGGATCGAGGTTGCTGGCATAGCTGTCCCAGGCGACGAAGCGCCCGCTTGCGCTGATTGCGGGAGTAACCGAATTGGAATTCGCCGCCGCTTCGTCGGAGCCGACGCTTGCCATTTCGGTCGTCCCGGCAGCCAGGTCGCGGACAAATACGTCATATCGGTCGGGGTCGTTGGGAACGAGGTTCGTCGCGCCCGAAATGAATGCCACAAATAGCCCGTTTGCGCTGATCACCGGGCCGGCGCCGCCGGTTTGGTAATCGGCTTGCTCTTCCGCACTATTGACGTCGACAAGCGTGGTAGTCCCGGCCGATCGGTTGCGAAGGAATATGTTGCTGTGGATCTGAGCATCATCCGGCGAGAGGTTGTTGGCGCTTGAGGCGAAGGCCACGAGGTTGCCGTCATCGCTGATCGTCGGATACCAGCTGCCGCCGGACGCCTGTTCCTCCGAATCGCTGATGTTTACAAGTTCCGTCGTGCCCGCTGTGCGGTCGCGGAGGAAGATGTCGAGCCTTCCGAGGGCAGTCGGGTTGGGAAACGGTACACTGTTCGATTCGAACACGACGTAGCGTCCGTCCGCGCTGATGTCCGGGTAGTCTCCCGAGCCAACGTCCTGTTCGTCGTCACTGAAGCTCACCACCTCGGTCGTCCCGGCGGAGCGGTCGCGGATATACAACTCCCTGGCGATCACGTCATCGCCGGCACGCAGATTGGTGGCGCCTGACCTGAAGACAACGTAACGGCCATCGCCGCTGATCGCCGGACGCTCGCTGTCGCCGGCGAGCGCCTGCTCCTCGGCGCTGTTCACGCTCACCCGCTCGGTAGTGCCATCCGCCCTGTCGCGCACAAAGATGTCGGTCATACCATTCGTGTCCCCGGCCACCAGGTCTGTGGCATCGGAGGCGAACGCGACGAACCGCCCGTTGTCACTGACGGCGGTGTCGAGGCTGTCGCCGCCGGTGGCTTCCAGCTCGGCACTGGTGACGCTGACCCGCTCGATGGTGCCGAGGGCGACGCTGGCGCCGGGCAAGGACGCCAGGCCGCAGATGGTGGCCAGGAGCATTGCCGGGATTATACGTCTCATGTTCTTCCCTCCCGTTGGCTGTCGTGTAGAGAGCCGGGGGCCGCCAGACGCTCCCGGTGGCGGGCCGCCCAGGCGATCCCCGGTCACAGCCATCATGCTGCTGCCGGTTGGGGGGCGGCATCGGAGGAACTGCGTAGAATGTGTGCGGGAATTCTTCTACGCCGGGCCCCGAGTTGGCAGGAACTGCGTAGATCGGCCTCAGGCCAGGTGGTTTCGGATGGCGTAGGCAGCGGCGTCCGCCCGCGTACGAGCGCCGATCTTCCCGTACATGTTCGTGATGTGGCGGCCGACCGTGCGCACGCTGAGCGAGAGCTCGCGGGAAATCTCGCTGCTGGACAGCCCGCGCGCTATAAGCACGAGTATTTCCGCCTCGCGAGGCGTAAGCGCGGCGGACTTTGCCGGCGGCGCGGATTCCGCGCGCGTCGAAGGCGTGCCCAGTACGAACTCCCTGATTGCTCGCGCGAACTCCTCCGCGATGTCCGGGAAGGGGATCACGCCGGAGCCATCGAATGTGACCAGCCGGGCGTCCGGTATCGAAGCGGTCAGGTCGCGCGCCACCTCCATCGGGAGCACTTCACTCGCCCGGCGGGCCATGACCAGCGTCGGCGCCTGCACTCGTGGGAGCATCGCGCTGACGTCCAGGTCCATGATGGAATCGTAAGCAGCGACCAGTCCCTGCGGGGTGATCGATTGCTTAACGTAGTCGGCGTACCAGCGCGCGGCCGCCCCACCCTGGTAGCCGGACACGCGGTAGCCCTCCAGTTCAGCGTAGGAGTCAAAGTCTCGCAGGATCAGCGAACGGGCGGCCTGGATGC
>DASSZB010000427.1:0-4216 GCA_035702935.1 Dehalococcoidia bacterium | reverse complement strand
GGATCCGGCTGCTGTCGTTTCCCGCGTCCTGTCAGACGAGCCCGCGGCCGTAGCCGTGTTCTTCAGCATGGACGAGGCGGACGTCCGTCGCGTGATGTCGCACCCACTGTGCATGATCGGCTCCGACGGCATCCCATCGCCGACCGGTAAACCACACCCGCGCCTATACGGCACGTTCCCGCGCGTCCTCGGCCACTACGTGCGTGACGCGAAGCTCTTCTCGCTGGAAGAGGCCGTGCGCAAGATGACATCGCTCCCCGCGCAACGCATGAACCTGCAGGGCCGCGGCGAGCTGCGCGAGGGCCGGGCGGCCGACATCGTGGTCTTTGATCCGGATACGATAACGGACACTGCCACCTACGAGGACCCCCGCCAATACCCGGCCGGCATCGACTGCATAATCGTGAACGGCGAGGTTGCAGGCGAGAATAGTCGCCAGACGGCAGCCCGCGCCGGACGGCTGCTTCGGCGCGGTGTCTGACCGCGACCCGAATTTTTGACACCCGATTCGACCCCCTGTTAGCCTGCAACCGATTCCGTAAAGTCGAGGGGGGTTGTACTGTGGCTCCAGAACGGGTGCTTCCGGGCATCTATGCCGTCAAGATTCGCCGGGGTTACGTCAACGCCTTCATCATCGCTGATGGCCCCCTCGCCATGATCGATTCCGGCCTGCCAGGCCAGGCGAAGGCTCTCCTCAAGCACATCGACAAGCTCGGCGGGAGGCCGGAGGACCTGGAGCACATCGCCATCACCCACCACCACGTGGACCACACCGGTAGCCTCGCCGCGCTCGCCGGCCTGACGCACGCGAAGGTGTACGTCCACCCGCTCGACGCGCCCGTCACGAGGGGCGAAGTGCCCGTGCCGGGCCCGAACCCGAAGAGCATTGCCGGAAAGGCTCTCTGGCCGGTCATTAAGCGCATCACGCCAACGCAGCTGCCGCCGCTGACCATCGACCACGAGGTACAGGACGGCGAGGACCTGCCTATCGCCGGCGGATTAAAGGCGATTCACACGCCCGGACACACGGCCGGGCACGTCTCCTACCTCTGGCCCCGGCACGGCGGTGTCCTATTCGTGGGCGATGCGGCGGGCCACATGTTCGGGCGCCTGGGCACGCCCGTCGGCATGTTCACCGAAGACATGAAGCAGGCCAGGGAGAGCATCCGGAAGATAGCCGCCCTGGACTTCGATTCCGCCTGTTTCGGCCACGGCGGCATCCTCAAGGGCCGGGCGCATGCCGCCTTCCGCCGCTACGTCGAGAAGATGGCCCGCTGACCGGCGGCTCGCTAGGCCTTGTCCTGCTTCTGTTCCCCCTCAGGCGCGCGAGCGCTTGCCAAAGGGTTCCGGTTCTGCGCCAGGAGCTGGGCGATGAAGGCGGCGAATACATTGGCCCCGCCGCCGTCGCCACCAGCGCCAACCAACACGTCCGGCGTAATCTTCAGGCCCGCGGTCGCGATAGCCTTCGTCACCTCTATGCCTGCCAGGTTGAGCTGACCAACAGCCTCAACCTGTTTGTCATACGCCTCGGCGGTAGCGGTCCCGATGGCCAGGATCTTCTTACCTTCCGCCTCACCCTGCAGCTGAACGGCGCGGGCGCGGCCCTCTGCTTCGATGATCGTCGTCTTCTTGGTCTGTTCCGATATCTGCACGCCGATCTGCGCGGACACCAGTTCCACCTGCTTGTCGGCCTTGGCGCGCGTGTTCTCCGTCGCGATCCGCTCCTGTTCAGCCCGCTGCTGTTCAACGAACATCGCCTGCTGTTGCGCGGCGATGACGCGGCGCGTCTGTATCTCCATCAGTTCCTGCGGCAGGATGATCTGAGAGATCAGGACGGAGACGCATTCGACGTGATACTTCTCAAGCTCTTCTCGTGTCCGTTGCTCAGCTTTCACCTGCTCCAGCGCCCGGTCTTGCATGAAGTTCATCGCCTCGGTGGAGGAGGCCTGGTTGCGGAAAGAGGAGTCGATCATCGGATGGATCACGTGGTCGATGAGGTTCTCGATTGAACCGATCTTGGCGACCATCAGTGGTGCCTGGTCGGGACGGACGCGGATGACCACTTTGACACTCACGCGCATCTCGAACCCATCCCGGCTAATCACCGACAGGGGATTGAAGAGCTGCAGTCTTTGAGTTCCGGCTTCGGTGCCGCTGTCGGTCCCTTCCTCGGCCCAGTCAATCGTCAGATTGGTGGTTGGGACGATGTAGGCGATGTAGGCCCAGCGATTCAGGTAGTAGACGCCCGGTCCGGCAACCTCCGACTGGATTCCGCGGAAGCCGGCAGGGACCACGTACCGCTCCTTGCCTTCCAGCCGCCCCTCCATCGGCAGGTCTTCCGGCTCTTTGCCGACGTTCGAGACCAGCACGGCGACCTCGCCACGCTGGACCGTCGCCACTTCGTCGAGCTTAACGTCGAACATGATGGGGTTGATGTAGAATGTCCCCGGCTTGAGCAGATCGTACTGAGGACCGCGCTGGCCGCCGTTGGCCAGGAACGCAGACGCGTCCTGGAAGTCGTTGTGTCCCGATACGCTTTCAGCCACCAGTTCGCCGCTAGGCAGCGGGTCTCCGTCGTTAGCTGTGACCAGGCCCACCTGGTTGGCCTGCACCACGGTCGCCGGGCGCACCTCAACGTTGAACAGCTCGGAGTTGACACGGTAACGGCCCGGAAGCATCACCTCTATCTGCGGGCCCAGTTGCCCGCCGGCGCTGATGAATGCTTCGCCGTCCTGGAACGCCTGGTGTCCCTCCACTTTCTGGGCCAGCAGACGGCCGGGAATAATCGGGTTGCCGTCGCGCGCGTTTACCACGCCCACTTGCCCTTGAGCGATATAGATCGCCGGAAGCGACCGGACTGTAAACAGGTATGTATTGATCCGGTATTGCCCGGGCGGCAGCACGTCGACCTGCGGCCCCTTCTGACCCCCATTCCGAAGGAATGCCTCCCCGTCCTGGTACGTGTCGTGGCCTTCGACGTGGCGAGCAAAAATTCGGCCCGGCTCCAGCGGCAGACCGTCAATCGACTCCAAGATGCCGACCTCGGCCTCCCCGATAATCAGCATGTCCGTCTTCGAGACCCGATAGATGAAAGGAGGCAGAATGTGCAGACCGGGCGGCAGAACGCGCGCCTGCACACCTATCTCCTCCCTCATCGCAACGACGCGGCCCTCAGGCAGCGTTTGTCCGACGAACCGGCGCTCGATAATTCCGATCTGCTGGCCGCCGACGTTCACCAGCACTCCACCCACGAAGATCAAGAAGAGGGCAATGACGATGATGCCGGCGACGACAATCAGCGCGGGGATCATGGGAGTATCCTTTCGACGCGCTTGCTGGAAGGCGTCAGGTACCACATTTCGCGGCGAACATACCACCGCTTCGGGCGTTATACAAGTGTGTGTACTTGTTCTCGTTCGGTACACTCTGGGCGCCCGTGCGGCATTCCGCCGCTACGTCGGGAAGATGGCCCGCTGACCGGCCGAAACGCGCCTCGCTCAACACGCTAAACTAGAGCTGATGCCAGACGCCGCCCCGCACCAGCACCACGCCCTCGAGGTAGAACCCGAGGGGCTGTACATCCATGTCGGGCGGCGGCGGGTGCGGCTCGAGTTCCTTCTCATCGGCACGATCCTTGCGATCGCCGCGGTTGCCACGGCGCTCTTCTTCGCCCTGCACCTGGGCACGGACGACCTCGAGCGCTACGGCTACGGCGGGCTCTTCCTGATCACGCTCCTGCGCTCGGCGTCCGTCGTGGTGCCGATGCCCGGCGGGGGCATCGTTTTCGCCGCCGGCGGGCTGCTCGACCCCGCCTGGGGGATCCCGGCGCCGCTACTCGTGGGTCTCACCGCCGCCGTCGCCGAGTCCTTCGGCGAGCTCACAGGATATGGAGCGGGAATGGGCGGGAGCACGATGGTCACGAAGCGGCGACTCTACAAGCGAGTCCGTGGGTGGATCCACGAACGCCCGTTCACCACCGTGCTTGCCATGTCGCTCTTCCCTTCGCCGGTCTTCGATATCGCCGGGCTGGCGGCGGGCGCCGCCCGCGTCCCCATCCGCAAGTTCTACCCGGCCCTGCTCATCGGCAAGGCCATCCGGGGCATCACAGTGGCGACGATGGGGTTCTACGGCATCGGACTCATCGACCGCCTCTTCTCCTGATGGCCGAGAAGTCCTTCGCGGACCGTCCCCTTCTCGACAAGCTCGGCATCAAGCC
>DASSZB010000318.1:0-16780 GCA_035702935.1 Dehalococcoidia bacterium | reverse complement strand
CGTGGTGCTGAGCGGCCCTCCCGGCGCCGGAAAATCGCACCTCGCGCGGGCCCTGGCGACGCGTCATCCGTTCGCGCACATGGACAGCGACCGTCTCCGCCGGGCGCTGATCAACCGGCCCTCATACAGCCTCGCGGAGAGCGCCCGCCTGTTCGCCGCATACCACGAAGTCATGGACCGGCTGCTGGCCCGCGGCGTCTCCGTCATCTGCGACGCCACCAACCTCAAGGAGATTTACCGCCGTCCCTTGTACGAGATCGCCGAGAAACGGAACGCAAAGCTTGTCATCGTCCAGGTCGAGTCGCCGCGACCGGTCGTGGAACAGCGCCTCGACCGGCGCTTGGGCGGCGCCGCCGAACAGGACGAATCGGAAGCCGGCCGCGATATCTACGAGCGCATGCTCGCCGAAGCGGAGCCGATCCAACGCGCGCACATCGTCGTCGAAGCCTCAGGCGACATCAGCGCCGCCGTCGAGCGCATCCTGCGCGCCGCGAGCGCTAACACCTGACACCTAACACCTACCACGTGCCATACTGAACCCGAGATGCCCAAACCCTACCTGGTGGTCCGTGCGGCCATTGAACCCACCATGATGGACGAATTCGTCCGCTGGTACGAAAGCGTGCACCTGCCGCACGTCATGGAGATTCCGGGCATCGTCAAAGCCTTCCGCTCCAACTGCCATCGGAAAGGCGTCAACTGGACTGCACTGTACGAACTGAAGGACGATGCCGCTGTGCACGTCGCCATCGCCAGCACTGAGGCAGACAGGGCGCGGCAGGATTGGGAACGCTGGTTGCCCCACGTCAGTGACCTTAGCGTTGAGGTCTACAGCGGGTTGGGCCCGCTACCCGCGTACCATCACTGGAACTAGCGCGGCCTACCGCCCTCCGGTCACGGGACTTGCAGGAACTCCGCCGTCTCCGGCACGACCTCGATAACGCCGCCTTCGCCGGCGCGCTCGCGGTAGTAGGCGGCCCGCAGCCCGAATTTCCGGCGGTTCCGGAAAGCGTTGGCGATGCCACCCGGCGAGAGGTAGTACCGCAGACCGCTCAGGGCATAGATCGGGGCGCAGATACGTTGTTCCGTGCGGAAGGTGGCCCGCCCCCGCACACGCAACACGCGGCCCTTTCTCGTTCCGCGCTCGCCTCGGAAGAGAAGCACGACGTCGGGGTTTCGGAGGAGGTCGCGCACGGTCGGGTTTTCCGATCGCGTGGTCATGTAGATGCGGCCCCGAAAGCGCACGAACCAGAGGGGGATTATGTCCGGGTTGCCCGCTGGTGACACGGTAGCCACGTGCAGTACCAGGGACCGTTCCAGGAATCGGCGGACGGCGCGCGAATTAGGGCGCATGGTCAGCCCTCCCGCATGCTGCCGTAGTGCCAGGCGGCAGTCTTCTCGGGTGTCAGCTCGAACCATGCCTGCCCATCGCCGGCATTCGCCGGCGCGTCGCACGGCGCAAGCGATCCGCGGGACCAGAAGCCGCGCAGGTCGAAGTACCAGGGCCCGTCGTCGACGAGCAGCTTGACGCGCCCGGCCGGCGGATCCATGTCGCCAGGCAGTCCCACGAGGTACCGCCCTGCATCGAACTTAAAGGCGACGGGGATCGCCTGGATCGTGGCGTCACGCACGAAGGCCAGGGTAGCCCTGGGCGGCTTCGCCAGGAGGTCTGGGAGGTCCTCCGGCCGAACGGAGCGGGTAACACGCTTCACGGCACGCCTATTATGACGCTGGATAGCGCCTCACACTACCGCCACGGCCTCTATCTCTACCAGCATCTCCGCGTCTGCCAGCCGCGAGACCTCCACCATCGTCGAAGCCGGGCGAATGTCACCGAACGCTTCCCCGTGGGCGCGCGCCACCTCGTCGAGGAGCCCGATGTCAGTCACGAATATGCGGGTGCGCACGACGTCGCGAAGGGAACCGCCGGCCTGGACCAGCGCCTTCTCGATGTTGCGGATCGTCTGTTTCGCCTGAACATAGGCGTCGCCGAAACCCACCAGCCGCCCGTCCTCACCCCATGCCACGGTACCGGAGACGTAGACCGTGTTCCCCGCCTTGACCGCCCGCGAGAAGCCGACCTTTGGCTCGTAGGGGCTGTTGGACGAGATGAGTTGCCGTTCAACCATCGTTTTCTCCTTTGGTTCGAGGGGTAGGGTCAACGAACCTTCAGCTTGCGCGTGGACGCTATAATATGACCCCTGGCCTGGTGCCAGTCTCCAGTCTGCCACCAGTGTGTGGTTCTGATGCGCAAACATTCCGTTCTAGAAAACAGCAGGAGTTTTCGCTATGTCTGAAATACACGAAATCGCCGACGGCATCTATCGAATCAGCAACTTTGGTGCGCAGGCTCCCGTCGAGTTCACACAGTTCTTGATCAAGGACGAGAATCCGGTCCTCTATCACACCGGTCCGCGTGGCCTCTTTCCCGAGACGTTGGAGGCCGTCAAGAGGGTGATGGACCCGGCTGACCTGCGCTACATCAGCTGGTCGCACCTCGAATCCGACGAATGCGGCGCCTTGAACGAATTCCTGGGCGTTGCTCCAAAGGCGGAGCCTGTCGCCGGGTTCATCGGCGGCTTGATCGGTGTCAACGACTTCCTGGACCGCCCTGCCAGGGTCATGTCCGATGACTCCGTCCTGGAGCTCGGCCAGAAACGGCTCCTTTTCCTGGTCACGCCGCACGTCCCCCACGCCTGGGATGCCATCATGGTGTTTGAGGAGACCACACGCACGCTGTTTGTCAGCGACCTGTTCACTGTTTTCGGCAAGACTCCCGCTACGACCGAGGGGGACATGGTCGAGCAGTCGATGACCGCCATCCGCCAGCTGCCGGGCTACCTGCCGATCGGCCCGCACACCGCCGGCGTGTTCGACAGATTGGAGGCGCTCCAGCCGAAGGTGCTGGCCGGGCATCACTCGTCCGCCATCACCGGGAACGCCGTGCAGGCGCTGCGAAACCTGAGGCGCGAGCTTTTCAAGGAAGCCGGCCTACCCGGCGCCGGGTAAGCGGCTGCGCCGTTTCTATGCCTCTTCGCCCTCACGCTGCTGACGTTCATTCTCCCGCGCCTCTTCCTCCTGGCGTCGCTCGCGCTCGTCCGGGGGCTCGGCGAAATCGATGGCGCCTTCATGGGAAGTGCGCAACCGCGCCGTGAGCCGCTGGCCAAGCGTGGCGTACTGGTCCACGCCCAGGTAGTGGAGGGGCCGGTAGTCCGGGTCGCCTAGCGTCCAGGTTTCGTCGAAGGCCTCGGGCTCAACCTGCACCACAAGCACGCGGCCGATGAACAGCGTGTGGTCGCCGAATCGGAAGGAGTCCTCTACGCCGCACTCGATCCAGGCCACGCAGCCCTGGATTAGGGGTGCGTCCACCTTGCTGGCCCGGAACGTGCCGAGCTTGGCCAGTTCCAGCTTGTCAACATCCTTGCCGGATACAGCGCCGAAGTAATGGGTCTGGTTGACCATGTCGCGCGCGGGATAGTTGAGCGCGAACTGCTCGGAATAGCGAATCATGTCGTGCGTGTGCCGGCTGGGGTTTACCGCAAGTCCGACGAGGGGCGGCGTTCGCGATAGCTGCGTAATCCAGACCGCCGGCATGACATCCGTCTCTTCCCGCCAGCGCGTGGTCACCAGCGCCACCGGCCCCCCGTTCAGGAGGCGGAGGGCGTCCTGTGGTTCCAGCGTACGAGGCATTGCGGGTCTGATTATGGCACGCCTCGGGCCGCGAGTTCTAAACCCGCCACCGCCGAGCCTGGAAAGGCTCGGCTGCGTAGCGCGAACACCTGACACCTGACACCCAACACCTATAATCAATTCATGGCGGGTCGCATCCTCGTCGGGTCGTGCTCCTGGGCGGACAAGACGCTCATCGACAGCGGCTGGTACCCCCCGTCCGCGAAATCACCGGCCGAAAGGCTGCGCTTCTATGCGGAGCAGTTCGCGATTGTGGAGGCCGACAGCCCCTACTATGCGATCCCCTTGCCGCAGGTGGCCGAATCGTGGGTGGAGCGCACCCCTCCTGATTTCGTGTTCGATGTGAAGTCGTACGCCCTGTTCACGGGGCACGGCGCGCAAGTGGCGTCGCTGCCGAAGGATGTGCGTGAGGCCCTGCCAGCAGAGCAGCAGGCGAAGAAGAACGTCTACCTGAAGGACCTGCCACCCGAGATCAGCGATGAGATGTGGCGCCGCTGGAATGATGTGCTGCTGCCGCTGGACAGCGCCGGCAAGCTGGGCATCGTCCTCTTCCAGTTCCCTCCCTGGTTCGGCCCCAGCCGCGCCAACCGGGAGTACATCCAGGACGCGAACACGCGCCTGGGCCAGTACATCATGGCCGTGGAGTTTCGCAACGGCACCTGGATGCGCGAGCCGGAGGACCAGGAGCGCACCCTGCGTTTCCTGTCGGAGCAATCGATCCCCTATGTCTGCGTGGACGAGCCGCAAGGCTTCAAGAGCAGCGTGCCGCCGGTGACTGCCGCCACCTCTCCGGTGGCGCTGCTGCGTATGCACGGGCACAACGCCGCCACCTGGGAGGGGCGCTCGGCGACAGCCGCTGAGCGTTTCGACTATCTGTATACGGAGGACGAGTTGCGCGATTGGGTGCCGGCCATCCGCCGCCTGGCTGACGAGGCGCGCGAGGTGCACGTGCTGATGAACAATTGCCACCGGGACTATAGCGTGCGCAACGCGCGCCAGATCGGGGAGATGCTGGGGATAGTGAGAAGTGGAGAGTGGAGAGGGCAGAGCGAAGAACGGGAGGGTGAACAGGGGGAGTTGCTGTAGCCCCGCGCGCCGCCGAGGCTGGAATGCCTCGACCGCGTTGTGTGTGATTGGCAGGTCGAGCGGCGAGGCTAGGGGGCTGTTAGGAAGAATGTCCTGACGGTCACGCCCTGGCGCACGCCGCAAGCGTTCTTGATCCCTTTCCAGACCGTCGGGTAGTAGATCGCGCCCGGATCTAGGTCGGAGCGGGGGTCTATCGTAGCTTCGTAGGTAAGAGCGTTGTAGGTCATCGTGACCCAGATCCCGGAAGTCTTTTGGGACGAGTCCATTAGGTAGAAGTGGGTACTGTCGACGGCCTTCGCGTCCATTGGCTGGTTGAATCTGACTACGATATTTGAGGTGACCGGAACCCCCGCGGCGCCGTTCGCGGGCGAAATTGACTGGACAAATCCGTAGACCGGATCCGGCGGGTCGCACACCGGCGCCGGGGTGGGTGCGGGGGTGGGAATCGGCGTGGGAATCGGCGTGGGCGCCGGGGGTGGTGGCGGCGTGGGCGCTGGAATAGGGGTTGGCGGCGGAGGCGCTGACGGCCCCGGCGGAGGCGCTGACGGCCCCGGCGCCGGTGTAGCGGTTGGCCACGCGGGAGGATTGTTGCTTGCCGGCGGCGTCTGCCCAGGTCGAGTCTGCGGAGCGCCCGGTCCGGGGTTGCTGTTCCCGGGGACATACGCCGCAGCCCCGTCCCCTGGCGGGCCCTTCCGATAGACGGACACAACCTCGACGGCGTCGTCTCCAGGATGGCGCGTCCCTCCTTCATCCCGGCGACGGGCATCGACGATCCCCTCATTTAGCGGCGCCAGGACCATCCCCGCCGGATCGGCCGAATAATCGGCGCGCAGCCGGGAGGCGAGATCAGCCCCCAACTCCGACGTGCCATCGGAAGCGAGCGCAAACGTGGAAGCGATGGCCGCCAGCGCCGTGGACATGGCGACAAGGATTGCGATGAACAGTCCGGTGAGGACGGGACGAGGCACGGCTAGACGCCGACCTTCGGGGAATACAGATCCGGAAGCTTGAAGCCCAGCAGCTGCGGATCGACGGCGCACCGCTCCGTCCACTCGTCGAGGACCGCGGCCAGGGCTTCGACTGCCTCGTGATCGAACAGCCTCCCGGCGTCGGATCGCAGCATCGCCAGCGCCTCCTCCGGTTGCATGGGCTTGCGGTAGGGCCGCGTGTTGGTGACAGCGTCATAGACGTCGGCGATGGCAGCGATGCGGGCCGCCACGGGAACATCACCCGCGTACAGGCCGTTGGGGTACCCGCTGCCATCCAGGCGCTCATGATGGCTTCCCACGACCTGGAGGACCTCGTCCGCCAGTTCCACGGGGTCGAGAATGGCCAGGCCGATGCGCGGGTGCTCCTGGATGATGCCGCGCTCCTCCGGGGAAAGGCTCCCCGGCTTAAGCAGGATAGCGTCGCGGATGCCGATTTTGCCGATGTCGTGCAGGTAACCGCCAATCTCCAGGCGAGCGAGGACCGAGTCTTCCAGCTCGAGCTGGCGGCCGATCATGACCGCGAGCTGCCCCACCCGCATCGAATGGCCCATCGTGTTCGGGTCTCGGGCGTCGATGGCCGATGTGAGCGCCTTGACCGTCGCCAGGTGCTGGCGGCGCAGCTTCTCGGTCATCTCGTCGAAAGAGGAGGCGAGGGTACCTATCTCGTCGCGGGACCTTATGCCGCTGCGGGCTGTGAGGTCACCGGAGGTGACCAGTCTAGCCGTGCGGACCAGGCGCAGGATCGGTTGGGTCAGGCGGTAAGCCACGAAGAGACCGATTCCCAGGACCGCCGCCATTCCCAGGCCGAAAACCACGGCAACGCGGGTCCGCGTCGCCGACCCCGCGCTGAACATGAAGTCCCTGGACAGGCCCGCGGAGTAAAGCCCCACCACCTCATCTCGAATGGTCAGCCGGCCGTAGACCAGGCTGTAGTCTCGTCCCCACAGACTGCGGTCCTCGCGTATGCCCTGGCCGGCCGTGGCAGCGTCCAGCACGTCCGTGCCGGCCACGAGGTTGAGCTCCTCGGCGCCGGTCTCGTCCGGCGCCCCGAAGGTGGAGGCCAGGGGACTGCCGTTAAAGTCATACACCGTGACGTCGGCCAGGGCCGCCGTCTTCGCTTCGACCACAAACGAGTCCAGCATCGTGCCCACAAGCACCACCCCGGCAAAGTTTCCGTCCTGGTGGATGGGGCCCGCCGTGTAGAAGACAAACCCTTCGCTTGTCTCTACGATCTGGGCGTACTTGTCGCCGGCCGGATCGCTCTTTTCCTGGATCACCTTCTGGACCAACGGCCAGCGGGTGGGGTCATCGGAATCGGAGAGATCCTCATAGATGAGCGATCCCTCCTCGGTTATGGAGAGCGTCTTGATGCGCCGGCCGGAGGAGTTCAGCACCTCGAGTCGCTCCACCTTCCCATTCGCGGCAAGCGGGCCTACCAGGCGGGATAGCGCGGCCGCGTCTTCCGCTACCACGGCTTGCGGTACTCCCTCCGTGAAGGACACGGCGCGTACGGTCTCCAGGTGATCACGCTCTTTGCGGACGACGGCATCGGAGACGACGCGCCCGGCCTCGGCCAGCCGGTTGTCAAATCGCTCAGAGAGGGAGCCCGTCACCATGTTGGTGGCGACGTAGCTGCCCGCGGTGGCCAGGACAACGGTGAGGAAGACGTAGGGGAGGACTATCTTCCAGCGGACGTAGTGAAACGGCCAGAGCGAACTGGCCAACCGCTCTCTCCTCGTAGACGGGTGGCTGATAGTGGACATTCCACCGATTCCTGACGGTTATTGGGAACTGTGCGTTACAGACTTCCGCGTGGCCGTTTTCGTGGCGGTGAGGGGCAAGCGCCCCCGCCGAGCCTGAAAGCTTCGGTTTTGTCCTGGGGGAAGAGGAGGCGAAAAGCTGGGCTATGGGGGACCGATGCGGCTGCGACAGGAAGCCGAGCCCAGCCAGGTGTGCGGATTGCCCGCCCAGCACCATCCCAGGCGAGGGGCGCCTTCGCTGATCCACATGGCCGGGACGCGCTGATCGCCACAGCGGGAGGCCAGCAGCGAAAAGCAGTTGTTCTTCTGCAGAAAGTCTGGATGGTGGGTAAGGATGGCAATTCCCTCATCGATCGTCAGGGGGGAGCGGCCGGCCGCGTAGATTCTGTCCAGTGCCTCGTTCGGGGTGGCGTTTATCGTCTCCCGCCCCCGATCGATGTCCACCAGCAGGTACGCCGGGGCGATGGGGATTAGCAGGCCGTCAACTGGATGGAAGTCTCCCGGTTCGCGCGGATACATCTTCGCGAAGCCGCGCTTTCCCGCGCGCTCGACGAGCGACATGGCCCTGTCCGGCGCCACCAGGTAGGGCGTAACGACGATGACGAACGGCAGGCGCCCCGCCTCCATGTCTTCGCCCGCAGGCTCAATCTCAGCCACTCGCGCCCTGAGAGGTGCGATGTGTTTCATGAAGCCGGCCTCGCTCAGACTGGCGGCCTCGGGGTACCCCTTGCGAAGCAATGCCTCAGCCTGCCCGTCGAACTCCTGGCCCAGCGCATCAGCGGAAACCAAGTTACGAGTCACCGGTTGCGAGTGAACTGGCGGAGGGGGTGGGATTCGAACCCACGGTACCCGGAGGTACACACGCTCTCCAGGCGTGCCCAATCGTCCACTCTGGCACCCCTCCGGGAGCTACTTCTGGAAGGCGGGTCAGATGGCGGAGGGGGTGGGATTCGAACCCACGGTACGTCGAAACGTACAACGGTTTTCGAGACCGCCCCGATCAACCACTCCGGCACCCCTCCCGAAGCTCTATTGTATCGAACGGCTGTCAGGGGCGGCTACTTCTTGCTTTCCACTTTCCGGCCGGCGGACTCCTGGTAGCGGGCCTGCATGTCCTTCTCCGCTTGCTCGGAGGCCTTGCGCGCCTCTTCCCAGGCCTCGTTCACGCGGTCCTGGACGCTGCGGATGACGTTCTGCAGGCTGCCGCTAACCTTGCGGTTGCCGTTGGCTGAAATACCGCCGGCCGCCGGGTGGCCCTCCGGCCACTGCACGCGGCTGTGCTTCTTCTCCGGCGCGAAGAGGATGGCGCCGGCGAAACCGGCGGCGAATCCCATTAGAAGTCCGATGATGAACCGCATTGTTGCCGACCTCCTAGCCCGCTTTCGGCCGCGTAAACCTCGCCAGCACGGCCACAAACCGCCGGGCGCCCGCGTACGTGCTGTACACGCGCACTACCGGCTTGACCGCGTTGTCGGAGATGAAGCCCACTGTGCCGCGCACGTTCTCGGTAGTGGTCCGCACGTTTTCCATCGTTGGCTGGACGCTGTTCTTCAGGATGGATCGCGCCTTGTTAACCGTCAGGAACGAGGTGGTGCCGATGAGGATGGTAAAGATTATCGCCAGCAGGAAGACGATGGTCCCGGCGAAGGTAAACGCCATTATGAACACGTCGCGCCAGTCCTGGGGCGTATCGATCCAGCCGATTTCCATGGGCGTTGACCTCCTCAGCGGTCCGTAACGCGCGGCACCTTGCCGGCGCGTGGGCGGGCGGACGCTCATTATATATCACAAAGGGCGATGGCGCTTAACGTGGGATTGTGAGCGGCAGCTGAGGCGCGAAAGGCCGGAGCCGGGCCCGTAGCGGAACCTTGAGGGTTGCGCCGGGAGGTGGCTTGGGGTCGGCGGCGATCCCCGGAAGGTATCGCCGGCGTGGAGGCCTAAAGGCGCTCCGCTACGGGTAGATCCCGCGCAGCTTTGTCGCTTCCACTACGCGGCCAACTGCCAGCACCATCGCCGCCTCTCGCAGCGAGATCCCATGCTGTTCAGCAGTAGATGCGACGTCGGAAAACGCGCGGGTGATGACCTTGTGCAGCTTCTCGTTCACCTCGTTCTCTTCCCAGAAGTAGAACTGGAGGTCCTGCACCCATTCGAAGTAGGAGACGATCACCCCGCCGGCGTTGGCCAGAATATCGGGCACGATGACGGCTCCCCTGTCCATGAGCATCGCATCCGCTTCCGGGGTGGTGGGACCGTTAGCCCCCTCCACGATGAAGCGAGCCCGCACATCGTCGGCATTGGCCGCGTGCAACTGCCCCTCGAGCGCCGCCGGGATGAGGAAGTCCACGGGCAGGGTCAGCAGTTCGTCGTTGGTGATCCGGTCGCCTCCCGGCGCGGTCGCAAGCGGCGCCTGGTCCTTCTGGTAGGCCATCAAGGATTTCACCTTGAGCCCCTTGCCGTTGTACAGTCCGCCGCTGGCGTCGGATATGGCGACTACCTTCGCACCCGCCTCCTGGAGGAGAAGCGCGGCAACGGCGCCCACGTTGCCAAATCCCTGGACGGCGACAGTGGATTCCCTGATGTCGACTCCGTGCCGTCTCGCCACTTCCTCGGCGATGTACTGGATGCCGCGGCCCGTAGCCTCGAGGCGGCCGAGCGTCCCGCCCACTGCCACGGGCTTGCCGGTGACGACCCCGGCTTCCGTGTAACCCCGGTGCATGCTTATGGTGTCCATGATCCAGGCCATGATGCGAGGGTCCGTGCCCATGTCCGGCGCCGGAATATCCTCGTTAGGCCCGATGATGAGGCTGATCTCGGTCGCGTACCGGCGTGTCAGGTTCTCCAGTTCGCTTTCCGAGAGCGTCTTCGGGTCCACGATGACGCCGCCCTTGGCGCCGCCATAGGGCAAATTCACCACCGCGCTCTTCCACGTCATCCACATGGCCAGCGCGCGCACTTCGTCCAGCGACACTAGCGGGCTGTAGCGCAGACCGCCCTTGGCCGGACCGCGAGAGAGGTTGTGCTGGACGCGATAGCCGCTGAACATGCGGATATTGTGGTCGTCCAGCTGGACCGGGAAATGGACTGACAATTCGCGCTTACACGTGCGCAGCATGGCGCGCATGCCATCGTCCAGGCTCAACCTGTCCGCGGCCGTATCGAACTGCGCCAAAGCAGTCGTGAGGGCGTCCGACGCGGGGGCCTGGGACTGCCTAGTCTTCACAACCATATCGCGGTTCCGTCTCCATTATATGAGATGCGGCGATGCGCGATTGGTTGCCAAACTCCCCGTGGCCTCAAGTCGGAATAACAAAAGGGACCCCGGCAGCTGCCGGGGTCCCTTGATTGCCTAGTCTGGCCTACGATTCGTCTTCGCCGGCCTCAGGATCGTCAGGGGGTTCGCCCTCCGCCAGGGCTCCATCACCGTCGACGGTGAGGGGTACCGCCGCAGGCTCCTCGATCAGGCTCTCCACCTCTTCAGCGAAGGCTTCCAGGTCCTCTTCCTCGGGCAGGGCTTCCTCCCAATCCTCGTCGTCAGGCTCGAAGCCCTCGAGGTCCTCGTCGCCCTCGCGCAGGAGGCTGGGCGGCAGGGCGATCTCCTGCACCTTCATCGGCTGTTCCACGACAATCGGCGCCCTCGCCGGGATCAGCTTGCCTATGATGACGTTCTCCTTCAAGCCCAGCAGGTGGTCTACCTGCCCCTTTATCGCGGCCTCGGTCAGTACGCGGGTGGTCTCCTGGAACGACGCTGCCGCCAGGAAGCTTTCCGTGTTCAGTGAGGCCTTCGTGACGCCCAGCAGGACCGGGTGAGCCGTGGCGGGCTCGCCTCCTTCCGCCAGCACGCCGGCATTTGCTTTCTCGAACGCAAACCGGTCAACCAGCTCGTCGGGCAGCAGTGCAGTGTCGCCCTGGGTGGCTACCCGCACGCGCCGCAGCATCTGCCGCACGATGACTTCAATGTGCTTGTCGTTAATCGTCACACCCTGTGACCGGTACACCTTTTGTACTTCTTCGACGAGGTAGATCTGAACCGCTTCGGGGCCCTGGATGCGCAGGATGTCCTGGGGGTTCATGGGACCCTCCGTCAGCGCCTGCCCGGCGTGCACATAATCACCATCGTGTACACGGAGCCGCGCCGTCGCTTGGACAGGATAATCTCTGTGCTCCTGCTCTTCGAACAAGATGCCGATGCGGTCCTTCTCCACGACCACCTGGCCGCCCGTGCGGGCGATGATGTCTCCCACCGGGACCGGCGCCTGGTCTCCGTCTGCGGCCGCCACCTTCTTGGGCGGGGCAACCGTGGCCAGCACGGCGCCCTGCTCGACTTCCTGGCCATTCTTGACGGCGGCTTTCGCGCCCTTTGGCAGCGGGTAGTCGTCCCGGTAGACCTCGGAGCTGGTGATGCGGAGGCGGCGGGAGTCTCCCTCCCGGTTGACCTCGGCCGCCCCATCGATCTCTGAAATAAGCGCCGAGCCCTTGGGCACACGCGCTTCGAAGAGCTCCTCCACCCTGGGGAGACCGGACGTGATGTCCAGGCCGGCCACGCCACCGGTGTGGAATGTGCGCATCGTAAGCTGCGTGCCCGGCTCGCCGATGCTCTGGGCGGCGATGATGCCTACAGCCTCGCCGTCCGCGATGAAGCGGCCCCGGGAGAGGTCTCGGCCGTAGCACATTGCGCAGAGGCCGCGCTTGGTCTGGCAGGTGAGCGGCGAGCGTACGTAAACCTTATCGTGGCCGGACTCAATCAGCCGGGCGGCGACTGCCTCCGTTATCTCGTTCCCACGCTCGACGATGACTTCGCCGGTCTTCTGGTGGGCCGCGTCGGCAGCCGTGTAGCGGCCGATGATGCGTTCCGCCAGGGACTCGAACAGCCCCTTCTCACCGGGCTCGCCGATCCAGATGCCGGCCGTTGTGCCGCAGTCATCCTCGACGATTATCACATCCTGCGCCACGTCGATGAGGCGCCGGGTGAGGTAGCCGGAGTCTGCCGTTCGAAGGGCCGTGTCGGCCAGGCCCTTGCGCGCTCCGTGCGTCGAGATGAAGTACTCCAGCACGCTCAGGCCTTCTCGGAATGACGAGCGCACCGGCAGCGGAATGATGCGGCCGGCGGGGTCGCTCATGAGGCCGCGCATGCCAGCCATCTGGGAGATCTGGCTGATGTTACCCTTGGCGCCCGAGACGGCCATGATGTACACGCCGCCGTATTCCTCCAGGCGCTTCTGGATGTCCTTCTGGACGTTGTCGGTAGTCTCGCGCCAGATGGCGATGGCCTGGCTGTCGCGTTCGTCCTGGGTGATGAGGCCCATCTCGAACTGCCCGTCGATCTCGTCGATCTGTGCGTCCGCCTTGGTCAGGTGCTCTTCCTTTTCATCGGGGACGCGGAGGTCGTTCATGGCAATCGAGATGCCGGACTGCGTCGCGTACCGGAATCCCACGTTCTTCATCTGGTCCACCATTTCGGCGGTGCGGGCGTTGTCCAGGGTCTGGTTGCACTCCGCCACGAGCCCCTTGATGGCTTTCTTGTCCATGAGCTGGTTGCGGAAACCAAGCTCCTCCGGGATCACCTCGTTGAAGATGATCCGGCCCACCGTCGTCGTCACCGTCTCCACACCTTTGCCTGCATCGCGGGCGCGGATAGGCGCCCGCAGGTCGACGTTGCCACCCTGGTAGGCCATCTTGGCCTCGTCAAAGCTGGAGTAGATCCCCCTAGGCGTCGGACCTTCGGAGAAGGAGCCGGGGGCGCCGGGCTTCTCCTCGGTCAGGTAGTAGCAGCCGAGGACGATGTCCAGGGTGGGAGCGACGACCGGCTCACCGTTGGACGGGTAAAGGAGGTTCTGGGCGGACAGCATGATCTGCCGCGCCTCGGCCACCGACGCGCGCGACAGGGGCACGTGCACCGCCATCTGGTCGCCGTCGAAGTCCGCGTTGAAGGCCGTGCAGACCAGCGGGTGGATCTGGATGGCGCTGCCGTCGATGAGGACGGGTTCGAACGCCTGGATACCCAGCCGGTGCAGCGTAGGAGCGCGGTTCAGGAGGACGGGGCGGTCCTTGATGATCTCGTCCAGGATGTCCCACACCTCCGGCCGGGCGCGTTCCACGATGCGCTTGGCAGATTTGATGTTGTGGGCCAGGCCCCGTGCCACCAGCCCGTGCATGACGAACGGCTTGAACAGCTCCAGCGCCATGCGCTTCGGCAGGCCGCACTGGTGCAGCTTCAGCTCCGGCCCGACCACGATGACCGAGCGGCCCGAGTAGTCCACGCGCTTGCCCAACAGGTTCTGGCGGAAACGCCCCTGCTTGCCTTTGAGCATATCGGAGAGGCTCTTTAGCTTGTGGTTCCCCGCCGTAGACACCGCGCGACCGCGGCGTCCGTTGTCGATGAGGCTGTCCACCGCCTCCTGGAGCATGCGCTTCTCGTTCCGGATGATGATCTCCGGTGCGCCCAGCTCCAGGAGCCTCTTGAGGCGGTTGTTTCGGTTGATGACACGGCGGTAGAGATCGTTCAGGTCGCTTGTGGCGAACCGGCCGCCGTCGAGCTGCACCATGGGCCGCAGGTCCGGCGGTAGCACGGGCAGTATCCCGAGCACCATCCAGGCGGGGCGGTTGCCGCTCTTGCGGAGGGCCTCCACGACACGCAGGCGCTTCGTGGCCTTCTTCCGTCGCTGGCCGCTGAAGTTCTGGATTTCGTCGCGCAGCTTTACGGCCAGCCCGTCCAGGTCCACGCGGTCCAGAACCTCCAGGATTGCCTCCGCGCCCATTCCGGCCTTCAGCAGACCCGGGTACTTCTCCAGGAGTTCGCGCAGGCTCTGCTCTGGGACCAGCGTGCACTGGTCATTGCGGATCGGGTCCTTCAGGTCCTCGAGTTCCTCGATGCGTGCTACGAACTGCTGGCGCACGGCGTCACGTTCTTCGTTCACCTTCTTGCGGAACGGCTCCATCTCGGCCATCCCCACGTCGCGGACCTTGGAGATGTCCTTCTGGAGATCCGCTTCCACCTGTTCGCGGCGCGCGTTCCGGCCGGCATCCAGCGCCGCCGCCCGGCGGTCGATCTCCGCCAGCAGCTGTTTCACGGCATTCTCAGGGACAATATCCCCGCGCGCAGCGATAGCGTAATCGTCGATGATCAGCTTCTTCGTCGCCTTCTTGCCGAGCACCTTTTCGACATCGGCGGCCAGGGTGGCCCCGCGCTCGCGCAGCTCCGCGATCGCCTTGTCTACAGCAGCATCGGCGGCAGCCATGCGCTCGTCGCGTGAAGCCTCTACCTCGCCGACGGCCATGCCGGTCTTGTCTTCGATCTCCTTAATCCTGTTGAAGTTCTCGGACTCGCTGCTGTCGAACGCCGCGTCCATCTCCTTCTGGACAGCCTCAAGGGCCGCCTTCCGGATGTCCTCGTCCACGCTGGTCACGATGAACTGCGCGAAGTACAGCACCTTCTCCAGGCTGCGCGGCGAAATGTCCAGCAGCAGCCCGATCCGGCTGGGCGTGCCCTTGACAAACCAGATGTGCGCTACGGGCGAGGCCAGTTCGATGTGGCCCATGCGCTCGCGGCGCACCTTGGAGCGGGTCACCTCGACGCCGCACTTGTCGCAAACTATGCCCTTGTAGCGGACGCGCTTGTACTTGCCACAGTAGCACTCGAAGTCCTTGGTGGGGCCGAAGATCTTCTCGCAGAAGAGCCCGTCCTTTTCAGGCTTCAGCGTGCGGTAGTTGATGGTCTCCGGCTTGGTGACCTCGCCGTATGACCAGGAGCGGATCTGTTCCGGAGAGGCTAGGGAAATTCGGATTGCGTTGAAGTCATTAACTTCCAGTGCCAATTAGGTCCTCCCCTTTTTCAAAGCCGCTCAGGTCAATACCCAGTTCCGGCAGGTCCTGCATCGATGTTTCGGCCAGCGTCACGCGCTCTTCTTCTTCGTTCAGCACTTCCACCGCCAGCCCCAGGCTCTGCAGCTCCTTCACGAGCACCTTGAAGGATTCCGGCACCCCCGGCTCCTGGATGTCCTCGCCCTTCACGATCGCCTCATACGTCTTCACGCGGCCGACTACGTCGTCGGATTTCACAGTCAGCAGTTCCTGGAGGATGTGCGCCGCACCGTAGGCCTCCAGCGCCCAGACCTCCATTTCACCGAAGCGCTGTCCGCCGAACTGGGCCTTACCTCCCAGCGGCTGCTGGGTGATCAGCGAGTACGGCCCCGTGGACCGGGCGTGGATCTTGTCCTCCACCAGGTGGACCAGCTTCAGCATGTAGATGTACCCAACTGTCACCGGCTGGTCGAACTGGTCGCCGGAGCGGCCGTCAAGCAGCACCTGCTTGCCGTAAGTCGGCGCCGCCCGGCCGGTGGCCAGCAATACTTTCTCCGAAAGTTCGTCAAGGTCGTGGTAGGACCGGCCCTTGATGCGCTTAACGCCGGCGTTTTCTTCCAGCCAATCCTTGTTCTCCGGCTGCTCCAGCCACAGCTCCAGGCCTACGCGGGCGGCTTCGCCCACGCGGCTGTCATCGAAGACATCGGCCGCCGCGTAGCCGCGGTCCTTGAGCCACTTCTGCACGCGCGCCTCGTCTACGCGCTCTCCCACCCCTTCGGTGTGGTGGCCGTTTCTACCGTTGCCCGAGATATTCGCAGGTTCTTCAAGCAGCGCCCCGGCCTGTTCGCAGATCCAGGCTCGGCAGAGCGCATCTTCAATCGTCTTCGGGTTGCCGCCGTCGAATACAGGCGAGATGGCCCGGAAGCCCATGCGCCGCGCCGCCCATCCCAGGTGTGTTTCCAGCACCTGGCCGATGTTCATGCGGCTCGGCACGCCGATGGGGTTGAGGATGATGTCTACGGGCGTACCGTCCACCAAGTGGGGCATATCCTCCACCGGGAGAATGCGGGAGATGACGCCCTTGTTCCCGTGGCGTCCCGCCATCTTGTCGCCCTCTGCCACCTTGCGCCGCTGGGCGATTGATATACGCACCATCGCCTGCACGCCTGCCGCCAGCTCGTCCGTGATCTGAGCGTAGTGCGGCCAGCGGCAGTTGTGGTTCGCCGCCCCGTGCTGGGGCCTGCCGGCGTCGTTGTCCGGCCGCGCGAAAAACCGCGTCTCGATCACTTTTCCGCGCTCGCCGTGCGGCACCCGCAGTGAGGTGTCCTTCACCTCTCGGGCCTTCTCGCCGAAGATGGCGCGCAGCAGCTTTTCTTCCGCAGTCAGTTCCGTCTCACCCTTCGGCGTAATCTTGCCCACCAGGATGTCCCCGGACAGCACCTCGGCGCCGACGCGGAC
>DASSZB010000237.1:0-10554 GCA_035702935.1 Dehalococcoidia bacterium | reverse complement strand
CCGTTTGAGCGTGCTCAATCCTCGCGCCGTCGCTGTAACTTGCCTGCGCAGGGGGCGTCTTACTTAGTGACATGGCAGCCGGAGGTATGGAGTAGCCGCGCTCTGCCCGTTCGCCCTCGGGCGCGAGGCTCCAGGGGGATGGCAGATGCGGTGGAGCAAGCAGAATGTGGGAACGTGAAGGCGGCATAACCGAAGAGGAGCTGAACAGGCACGAGCGAGGAATAAACCTGGTTGCCTGGGCCGGCGGCATCGCCGTCGCCATCTTCACGGCCGCGCTGGGGCTGGCCCTGCTTTCGCACGCTCAGGGGACCTGGGAATACGCGGCGATAATCGGCCTGGGCAGCGTTCCCATGGGCTATGCGCTGTTTTCCAACGTAATCGTGCGCCAGGCGCAGGTCGCCATGTTTCAGCGATACCAGGGAGAGCTGGTGCTCAAGCTGTCGGAGCTTGAGGGAATGGCGTCGCGCGACGAGCTTACTGGACTGAACAACCGCCGCTACTTCTACCAGGCCGTGCAGAATGAGCTGGGGAAGGCCCGCGCCGCCAGGGAACCGCTGGCGCTGATGCTGCTGGACATTGACGGCTTAAAGGTCGTCAACGACGAGTTCGGCCGCGCTTCCGGTGATGCCGCCCTGGAACACCTCAGCAGGATGATCGTGAAGCACACCCGCGGCCGTGATGCTACGGCGCGGATTGGCGGAGACGAGTTCGGCGTGGTTATGCCCGCGACCGACAAGCGCGGCGCATTCACGCTGGCGCGGCGGCTCTGGGAGGAACTGGAGGAAGAGCCGGTACGTGATCAGGAAGGGCGCAGCATCATGCTCACCGTATCCATCGGCGTTTCCGGTTACCCCTGGGGTGGCGAGGACCTGGAGGAACTCCTCCAGTGGGCGGACGCCGATTTGTACGCAAACAAGCTTTCGCGTCGCCTGCCCAGGGCGGCAGTACGCGCGGACAGAGGCGAGATGGACCAACTCCCGGAGGAGTACACCACCGGGATCTAGCACCAGGATGGAGTGTCAACGTGGGATCTAAGAACGGAACCAAACCGGAAACGGGGACGAAGGGCCGAAAGCGCGGCAAGTTCCTTGCCCGCCTCTTCTTCTGGCTGGGCGCCCTCGCCGTCAGCACGGGCCTCGCGCTGATCGCCTATTTCGTGTCCTGGGAGGCTTCGCTGAGCGCCCTCACGGCGATCGCGATGCTCGCCCTCGTCCAGGTCTCCCGGCGCGCCCGCAAGGAACGCGAAGCCACGCCGGCCCTGGTAGCGGCCGCCGCCCGGGACCGCGAGACGGTTGTGGAGGTCCTCTTCGGCGCCCTTGGCCTCCGTGACATGAACATGACGCAGGCCGAACAGGTGGCCAACCTGGCGGCGACCGTGGCCTGGCAGATGGGCCTCCGAGAGGAAGAAGTAAGGCGCGTCAGGGGCGCTGCGCTCCTGCACGACGTTGGCAAGATGGGGATCGCCGACAGTGTGCTTTCCAAGCCCGGCGAGCTGAACGACGAGGAGAGGGCGGCGATGCGGCGCCATCCCGAGGCGGGTTTTGCCATCCTGGAACAGATGGAGTCGCTTCGCCACATTGCCCCCGTCATCCGTCACCACCACGAGCGCTTCGATGGCCAGGGCTATCCGGATGGCCTCCGGGGCGACGACATCCCGATTGGCGCCCGTATCTTCGCCGTCGCCGACTCCTACGTGGCGATGACGTCGGACAGGCCGTACCGGCGCAAGCTGGCGCACGAACTCGCGGTCCAGGAGATCGTTCGCCACGCGCTCACGCAGTTCGATCCTGAGGTCGTCTCGGCGTTCCTCCAGGCGGAGAAGCAGGGCCTGGTGACAGGCCGCCAGCAGCCGAGGGACGGCTCCATACGGCCGGCCGTATCGACGGAGGTGTGACCAGATGACGTACCCCACCGCCCCAGAGCAGACAGCGAACCAAATCGACGGGTTCGGCGCCCAGCACGTCCAGGTCATGAAGGCGGCCTTCGTGATCGACAGCCATCGCGTGACCGGCGAGCTGCGCTACGGCGGCCCGCCGCGCCGGCTTGTCGACATCCTGAACGCCATCGACGGCGGTTACACCACGATATTCGACGGCGAAATGGGCAGCTCCCAGCGGTCCGACGAAGAGATGAAACAGTTCGCGATGGCCCAGATACGGCGCGACGCCATCCTCTACGCCATTCCGCTGACCGACACCCCCCGCGGGGGCTACGGCGAGGTTGTTCCGAAGGTGCCAAACCTGACCAGTATTGCCGTTCCCGGCTACCAGATAAGCGGCAACTGCTACCACGTGCCTAACGTCGACCCGGCGGACGTAGCCACCCTCTCCGGCAGGGGCTTCATCCCGATGACGGACGTCGTGATCAAGCCGGCCACCAAGGGCAAGGCCGCCCGGGAAGACATCATCGTGGTCAACCTCGCCCGCGTCCTGGTCTACGCACCCAGCCCGCGCGGCGCCTAGCGACTCCTCACCGTAGGCGAGGCTTTCCAGCCTCGCCGGCGCCCTCCTCGCGCCGCCCGCCGAGCCTGGAAAGGCTCGGCTGCGTTATCGAGTTACGCCTGGCGCCAGCGCCTAGACGTCGTCGGCCAGCTCGGCGCCGAACTCGCGGCCCCAGCGCTCGACGCTGCCGAACCGCGTCCGCCGGAACTCCTCGCCGTACTCGAAACCGGCCCTCCGGCCGACGGACGTTGCCCACGCCTTGATCTGCGTCGCAAGTATGGGGTGGTAGTTCTTCGGGTCCGCGTTCGCCAGCGCCGGGATGTCCAGGCCCGACGCCGCCAGTTGCGCCTGCAGGTCCATCACTGTCATCTCCATCTGGCAGACGTGCGCGCACAGCGCCTCGATCTTCTTTTCGATGTAGCCGCTGATGTCCACGATCTTGTTGGCGTCCTGCGGCACCTTGGCGAAGTAGTAGCGTTCGCCCACGTAGTGCGGCACCAGGCCCTCATCGCGGTGCTCCGGGTGGTAGAGCGGGAAGTGGCTGAACGAGGCCGCCTCCGTCGCCGCCATCGCCACCGAGCGGTGGTCCTGGTGCTCCTCGTAGGGCGCGAACGGGTCCCACGTGAACAGCACGTCCGGTTTGTGGGTGCGGATCGCCCGCATGCACTTCTCGCGCAGCTCGTTCAGCGGCGTCTCCGAGAGGCGGCCGTCCTCGTACCCCAGGAACTCCACGTCCGGGTTCACGCCGAGCACCGTGGCGCCGGCCCTGGCCTCCTGCCGCCGCGTGTCCGCAGTGAAGCGCGGACTCCAGTCGATGTCCAGCGTCCCCCGCTCGTTATTCGTGGCGATCAACTCGCGAATCTCGTACCCGAGCGCGGCCATCTTCGCGATCGTCCCGCCGGCCATGAACTCCATATCGTCCGCATGCGCCACGATGACGAGAACGCGCTTAGGATCCCGGGAGGTCTCTCTCATGGCAGGCTCCAGTGCTCAAGGATTGGGAATAGTGTCACGATTATAGCTGCACGAGACCCAGGCGCCGAATGACGAACTTCGTTCACCTCGGTTGACCTTGACAACGTTCTACGAATCCATAAACTAGAACCAATCGGATAGTTTTCGAGGGGACATACTCACCCATATGGGCACTCCCTGTCCGTCTCATAAAGGAGGCGAATGTGGAACAGAGCGAGTATTGGTCGCGGTTCTGGCAGAGGAGGCTGACGCGCCGTCGTGTCTTGACCACGGCGGCCTGGGGGGGAGCCGGCCTGGCAGCTGCGGGCTTCGTAGGCTGCGGCGACGACGACGATGACGGCGGCGAGGGTACAGGCTCACCGACGGGAGCGGCATCGCCAACTGTTGCACAGCCATTTACGGGCGGCCGGCTAAGACTGACCGCCAGCGATCCGGCTGGCAACCTCGACGCCCACAAGAACATAACCTTTACGGTCCAGGTCGCGAACGGGGCTTGCTACAGCCGGTTGCTCAGGTCAATGACCGCGCCCGACGACCCGAGTACGCCCGAGCTGGACTTGCCCAAGGCGGACTGGTTCCGTCCGGTGCCTGACCTGGCTGCCGAGTACGAAGCCGTGGATGACGAGTCGCTCACGTGGAACTTCAAGCTCCAGGACGGCGCCGTCTGGCATTCCCTGCCGCCGATTAATCCCCTCGGCAGACCCGTTGTACCGGACGACGTTGTGGCAGCCTTCGAGTACTACCGGACGGCCAGGCCGGACAAGGGGATCAACCTGGCGGCCATCGACTCTATGACGGCCGCCGGAACCGATACAGTCCAGGTCAAGCTGAAGCAGCCTTTCGGACCGCTGCTCATCATGCTCTCGTCACCGTCCGACCTCTGGATATACCCGCCCGAGCTCATCGAGTCTGGTGAGATGAACTCGAAGATGGTCGGCTCCGGGCCGTGGGTATTCAAGAGCTACCAGCAGGGCGTCAGCATGATTGCCGACAAGAACCCAAACTACTGGGAGAAGGACGAACAGGGCAATCCACTGCCCTACCTGGACGGGCTGGACCAGTTCTACATCACGGATAAGAACCAGGAGATCAGCCAGTACAGCGCCGGCCAGCTGGATACCATACTTTCGCTCCCGGCCCAGCTCGTCGATACCGTGATGGACCAGGTCAGTGACAGCATCCTCTCCCAGACCGTGGCGAACCTCCTTTTCTTCCTCTTCTTCCCGCCGTCGGCGTTCCAGGCGAACAAGCCGCCTTTCAATGACCCGAATGTCCGAAAGGCCGTTTCGCTCGCCATTAACCGGGATGCACTCCTGAACCTTGCTTCAGCCGGCAAGGGAGGAGTGTGGCACAATCTCGTCAATGGCGGCACCTTCTGGTGGGTGGACCCGCAGGACTCCAGCGCTTTCCCCGAGGGGGAGTTCTTCGAACACAACCCGCAGAAGGCTAAGGAACTACTCACAGCGGCCGGATTTGCGGACGGACTGGACATCAACCTCCACTTCACCAATAACGCCTACGTTAACGCTGTGCCCAGCTATAACCCTCAGGCAGAGGCGCTACCCCAGATGCTGGCTGAAGCCGGGATCAACGCCACGCTAGTCCCTCACGACTACCAGTCGGAATGGATCAACCCTCAGGTGGGCATCTTCCTGGGCGGACTCCAGGAGGATAACGCCATCGCCTGGGCGCTGGAGACGCCTGTGCCACATCCCTGGAACCAGTTCGTAAACCAGTTCACCGACCAGCCTCGAAACCACTCCAAGATTAATGACCCCGACATGTTGGCACTTATCGGGGATCTCGGAGCCGAGAGCGACTTTGACAGAGGGTCGAAGATCGCCCTCAGCATCATGAAGCGGAACGCGGAGATGATGTACTACGTTCCGGCGGTGGGTGCATACGGGTTCGGTGTCCGGCGGGGCTGGTTCGAGCGGACTTACGACGGGCCAACCAGCTACGGTGGGTACACCGAGGAAGCCGTTCGGTCGCAGATCGATGTCTCGCAGCAGCAGGGCTAGCGACGGGCCGTAGATCGCCGGACCCCGAGACCGGGTCATGGGCACCTATGTCCTCCGTCGGCTCCTCCTGGCGATACCTACCCTGCTGGGCGTTACCTTCCTCGTCTTCCTCATAGTCCGCGCCCTCCCCGGCGACGTCATCGAGATCATCGTCGGGCAGTACACGCCCGCCGGTCTGGGAGAAGAGGCCCGCGAACAAGTGCGGAAAGACCTGGGCGTGGACGATCCCTTCCTCGTGGAGTATTTCCAGTTCCTCGGGGGAGCATTGACCGGAGACCTGGGCACATCACTCCAGTCCCGTCAGCCGGTCACATCTGAAATTCAGGACCGCCTCCCTGTGACGCTGGAACTGGGCATTATGGCGATGTTCTTCAGTCTGATCATTGCTCTGCCGATTGGCGTGTTGGCGGCGGTCCGCCAGGACAGCTGGGCGGACTACCTGGCGCGGAGCACGGCGATCGGTTTTCTGGCCATACCCAGTTTCTGGTTGGGAACGATCGTGATCGTCTATCCCAACGTTTGGTGGAACTGGGCTCCGCCCATCGAGTTCAAGTACTTCTGGGAAGACCCCGTTGACAATGTGTACATGCTGAGTATCCCGGCGGCCATCCTCGGCATTGGCCTGGCCGGTTCCGTCATGCGCCTGACGCGCGCGCAGATGCTGGAGGTCCTGCGTCAGGACTACATCCGGACGGCCTGGGCCAAGGGCCTGCAGGAGAGGTCCGTGGTCATGCGCCACGCCTTCAAGAACGCGTTCATCCCCATCATTACTCTCATCGGGCTGCAGGTCCCGATCGTCATCGGCGGCACCGTCGTGCTGGAGACAATCTTCAATATCCCCGGTATGGGCAGATATCTCGTCGAGGCGATATTGGTTCGGAACTATACGGTCGTCCAGGGCGTGAATTTACTCATCGCCCTCACTGTGATCCTCTCTAATCTGGCTGTGGACGTCGCCTACGTGTACCTGGACCCACGGCTCCGGCATGCATAGGGGTTATCGTGGCTAAGGCAGCGGAAACCGCCCTGGTGCTGGCGCCGCCGGAAAGCCACCGCCGAGCAAGGGGTTGGTTCCGCGGGCTCTGGCGGTTCGCGCGGCGCAAGCCGCTCGGCGCATTCAGCGCAATTATCATTGCATCGATGCTCCTCGCGGCCGCCCTGGCCGACACGCAGGTGCTGACGGGCTTCGCGGACTCCCAGCCCTTGCTGGCCCCCGATCACTTTGACAAGCAGGAACTCACTGCCACCCTCGAGGACCCCTCGTGGGAGCACCCCTTCGGCACCGATCAGCTGGGAAGGGACATGTTGAGCAGGGTGATATACGGGACTCGCACGTCGGTCCTCGTCGGCCTTGGCTCGGTCGTGCTGGCGGCCATGATCGCCACTACCGTTGGCGTCGTGTCCGGATACTTCGGGCGGTGGTTCGACGTTGCCGTGCAGCGCGTTGTCGATGTCTGGATATCCTTCCCCGCGCTTGTACTATTGCTGACCTTTGTCGAGATCGCCAAGGGACACATCGGTCTCGACCCGAAGAGGCAGACTGCAGCGCTGACCGTAGCCCTGGGGGTGCTTCTCGCCGGCGGCGCCTCGCGGGTCATCAGAAGCGCTACCTTGGCCATCAAGAACAACGCGTATGTTGACGCGGCAATCTGCCTCGGAGCGAGCCACCCGAGGATAATCCTTCTTCACATCTTGCCTAACGTCGCCCCCGTCATCATCGTGTTGACCACCCTCCAGCTCGGCACCGCGATCCTTGCGGAAGCAACCGTGAGCTTCCTGGGGTTCGGCGTCCCTCCTCCCCTGCCGTCGTGGGGCCAGATGCTCAGCCGCGACGGCCTCTTGTTCTTCCGCGTCGATCCGTGGCTGGCCTTCTTCCCCGGGATGGCGATAGCCCTCGCGGTCTACTCTTTCAACATGTTGGGCGACTCTCTTCGGGACGTGTTGGACCCGCGGCTCCGGGGCAGCGTCGCTGTCTCTTCGGGTAGGTCCGTCGGTTAGCCGGCCCCGTCAGCCGCGGCGCACGACGTTTCCCAGCAGCCGGAGGGATATGTCTACAATCACAGCCTCCGCCTCCGGCGGGCAAAACGTCACCCCCGGCTCGTACCCGCCTTGCTCGTACGCCTCCGGCGGCACGACGTACCCGATGTAATCGTTCGCATAACAGGCCAGGAACAGGTCGCTGACGCCGTCCTGCTCAGGGCTGGGGCCCTGAGCCACGGAATGCGGGTTGGACACCGCGCGGCGGATCGCCTCACCCGTCTCCACGAAGAATTCCCCCGGCAGCGCCAGCAGCGCCAGCCCGTCGCCCAGCGACAGCGCCTGTACTTCGGCTCGCTGCGACGTCTCGCCCCGTTGGCGAGCCCAGACCGCGGCCCAGCGCTCACTCTGGACGCGGGTCAGGCGGGCCATCACCTCTCGCCGCTCCGCCGAGCCCTCGGGCAGCCCGGAGGCTATCGCTTCCAGCTTT
The DNA here is from genome assembly GCA_035702935.1 of Dehalococcoidia bacterium. GTDB lineage: Bacteria > Chloroflexota > Dehalococcoidia > SM23-28-2 > RBG-16-64-32 > DASSZB01. The sequence continues at coordinate 2,650 of DASSZB010000237.1, read as the reverse complement.
GCGCTCTGCGCCGCGTACTCTTCGTCCGTGCCGAAGGGCCGCAGCGGTATCTCGATCTCCTCGCGGACGGCACGCAGCCTGGGCTCCACGACGCGTCCGGGCACGGCCCTCTCCGGGAACTCGTCCCAGCGGATGTTGTGCGCGCGCTGGCCCGGCACGAGCGTCCGCATCTCGCCGGTCATGCGCAGTGCCTGCCCGCCGATGACCTGGCCCACGCGCTCCACGCTATCAAAGTCTTGCTTCACCCAGACCGGATTCACGTTCCCGCAGGCCCCGTTCAAGTACACGCACGGCGCCCCCGTCTGCTCCAGCAGCAACCGCGAGGCCGCCCCCGGGAACTCGCCTGAAAGCACCAGGTTCTCGCCGCTCAGCACAGTGGCGTGGCAGGCGAAGTTGAGGATGGTCGCGATGGGGCCTTCTTCGCCGTCCAGCAGCGCCAGCCGTATTATCGGGTCGATGGGCCACTCAGGGTCCCTCCGGTTCATGCTCACCGTATCCAGGTAAGCCTTGCGCACGCATAGGCTCGCCGGCCGCAGCGCCGAGGCCGCCTCCGTGATGGCGCCGGAAACCTTCTCCACGAGCGCGGCGGCCAGTTCCTCGTCCAGCCGCGAGAACATGCCGCCGCGCAGACCGTGTGGCCCCGCGTGGTCGTGCGTCGCCGCCACCACAACGCCCTCCGGCCCGATCCCGTGCGCCTTCGCGCGTTCCCGCACCCGGGCCGTGATCTCGCGGTGCATCCCCAGGAGGTCGCAGCTGACGATCGCCACCCGCGTGTCATCTGCCTCCAGCACCACAACTCGCGCCATCAACGGGTCATGTACGCCTTTCGACCCCTCGAACCGGCCGCCGTATCCGTCCATAAGCCCGCCAATCGGCGGCGTGATGTCGGCGACGGCAGCGCCCGCGCGCAGCGTATTCATGGCGTGATGATAGCAGTCAGATGTCGCCCTGAGGAACGAACGGTAGAGACGCCCCGCTGGGTTCGCGTGGGCACGGCCCCCTCCCGGCTTCGGATGCCATCCCGTGATCGAAATTTCGCCGAGGATCGATGGGGGGTCTCTACGCGCCGCGAAGAGCGCCCTAGGGCGCGCGTTCCAGGAGCACGCGGCGCAGCCCGTCCAGGGTCATGTTGCCGCCGGATAGAATGACGGCCACCTTCTTGCCGCGCAGGCGCTCGGCCACCTGGACGGCGCCGGCCATCGCTGCAGCCCCGGAGTCCTCCGCCACCTGGTGGGCGAACCGCGCCAGCATGACCACGCCATCGCCGATCTCGTCCTCGGAGACGAGCAGCATGTCGTCCATCCTGTCGATGAACGTCTTCACCGAGATGTAGTAGGCGTGCCCGGTGGCGAGTCCTTCGGCGTGGGTGTGAATCGGTCCCCGTTGCAGCTTACGTTCCCGCCACGAATTGTAAACGGCGGGCGCGCCTGCCGCCTGCACGCCGATCACCTGCACCTCAGGCCGCAGGCCCTTCGCTACGAGGCAGTGGCCTACGGTCCCGCTGCCCCCGCCGATCGGCGTGACGATCACGTCCACATCCGGCAGGTCCTCCATGATCTCCAGGCTCATCGTAGCCACCCCTGTGATCAGCTCCGGCGAGTTCACGTGGTGGACGTAGCGCAGGCCCTCGCGCCGGGCCTCTTCCTCAGCCCATCCGCGGGCCTCCTCGAAATTGGCTCCGTGAAACTCCACTTCGGCCCCCAGCGCCCGCATCGACTCCACCTTCAGCGGGTTCCCCTCCTCCGGCATGGCGATGACGCAACGCGCCCCCGCCAGCTTCGCCCCGTAGGCCAGTGATTGCCCGTGGTTCCCGGTGGAGGCGCCGATGATGCCGCGGCGCTTTTCCTCCTCACTGAGCGTGCTGGCCAGGTAGACGCCACCGCGCACCTTGAAAGCGCCGATGGGCATCAGGTTCTCGTACTTGATGTAGAGGTCGCAGCCCAGGTCGCGCGAGATGTGCGGGTTCCACAGCAGCGGCGTCCTCGGGAGCTGTCCCTCCAGCACGTGCTTCGCCCTGTAAACGTCCGCGATCCCCGGGAGCTTCTCGATCCGCCGATCATAGACCATCCCTTCGGCGCCGGGTCTGAGCGTGGAGCACGCTGTTTGCCGCTTCTCTTCGAGTTCGGGCGGTAGGATCTCGGTGCGGATGAAGCCAAGGCGCTCCCAGTAGCCGATGAGGTCGGTGACCACGTAGACCTCGTCCTGCGGGAAACGCCGGATCAACTCCCGAGCGACCGCCTCGCCAAGGCCCTTGCCGCGGTGTTCTTCGACGACGGCCAGGGTGGCGAGTTCAAACGTCTCCTTATATGGCCTGACGCGGCCGAAGGCGACGATGCGGCCGTCTTCACGGACAGTAATGAATTGCTCCGCGCTCAAGTCGTTGGCATCAAGGATCAGCCGTTCGGCGGTTTCGCGGATGAAGGGGATTTCGGCGGGCGTGGCGCTGGAGAATTCGATGTCCGTCGGCGTTTCCGTGGTCACGCCTTCATTGTATCAGCCGGAGGCCGTTGCCTTCGTACCTTCCAGACCTTCGTAGCTGCACACCTTCAGGTCTGCCATCGGTGCGGGATGGGCCGTCATTTCTTCCCCAGCCACAGGTCCACCGGCCGTTTTGCGTCCGTCTCGAACGGCAGCGGCACCCGCTGGCCCG